>NZ_JAWPOP010000486.1:0-687 GCF_033344345.1 Vibrio sp. 1978 | reverse complement strand
CGCATGCAGCGAGTTACGGTCGATCACCAAAATGTTTTTCGGATCAGCTTCACGGATAAACTCGTAAGAAATCACGTCACCGTGTGTACCAGTCTTGATGTTTTTTACCGTTTCAATGAAACCAAAGTCATTGTAAATCGCACCGAAGCGGGACTTCGCACCAAAGGCACTGATGTTGTCACCGATGCTCAAAATCGTTAGTGCATCGTTATTGTTCGTTTGGTTGTAGTCGCGAATCGCTTTAAATTGAGCATCCAATGTTTCAATCTTTTGCTCGACTTTGTCTTCAATGTTGAAGATTTTGCCAATGTTACGCCATTGAGCCTGCGTGCCTTCCCAGTAGCCTTCGCCTTCTTTAGCTGCAAACACAACCGTTGGGGCAATTTCACTTAGCTCTTCATATTTCGCGGAGCCACGCGGGCCAACCAAGATCAGATCTGGTTTTTGCATATAAATAGCTTCGAAGTCAGGCTCAAACAAACTGCCTGCTGATGTGTAATTCTCTTTGCTGTACTTAGAAAGGTAGCTCGGAAGATGAGATGCGTTTGACACAGCCACAGGGTCAATCCCGAAGTTATCCAAAGCATCTAAAGGACCAAAACCAATCACAACCACGCGCTTAGGTGAGTGTGCTAGCTCGGTTTTTCCCATGTAATGGTCAATAACAACGTTAGCAGCAAAAGATGG
>NZ_JAWPOP010000485.1:0-688 GCF_033344345.1 Vibrio sp. 1978 | reverse complement strand
CCGGTAAGCACGGCATGATGGCCGAGATCGGATTGAAACATCAGGTTGATGCCTGGTATGCAGATATGGACGAAACACGGCTCGCAACCGATTGGAACACCGCCGTCATTACGCCTCACTGCTTGCTGCTTTCCTATCTGGATGTGCTTCAAAAGAACAAAGTTCCCTTTGATGAAGGTGTGCAGCTCGCTGCCGAATGGGTGAAGCAACTTGGCGGGGAATTTCGTGAAGACACTGAGGAAGCGCCGGAAGCTGAGGCTTCAGTGCTTTCCCTGGGGAGAGCCACGGCTCATTGCTTTAATCCCTATCCGGACACAAAAAAGTTCTATTACGAGGCCTAAGCCTCACCCAAACAGGAGGATCAACATGCGATACCAGGTATTTAAAACGAAGGAAGGGGGCCAGCCGGTGTTTACGGCACCGTGGTACTGGTTGGCCTCTGCCATTGCTCACTGGTCATCTCTTAACTGGGATGCCTGTCGAATCGTAGACAGCAAGGTGGATGAAACAAGGCTCTGTTGGGCCAAGGCTCTACCGGCTGGGAAAAAAAAGTAATTTGGATGGAGTGATTATGAGGTTAGGTTTTGTGAAAAATACGGGGGTTTCAGCGTTCCTGGTAGCCATGCTGGTGGTGGCCCCTCAGGTATGGGCAGAAACCTTTACTGCGAAGGTTGTGGGGGTGTCTGAC
>NZ_JAWPOP010000484.1:0-688 GCF_033344345.1 Vibrio sp. 1978 | reverse complement strand
ATGCCGTTTGGCAACATATCTGATGTTGATAAACCTTTACCCCCAAGGTTGTATGCCCCCTCTACTTGGTTTGCAGCAATGGCACCACCCCAAAGGAAATTATCTGGAAACTTAATCATGTTTCTCACTCTTTTATCATTAGAAAATTGCAGTTACTTGGATTTTTCTTTGCTTGAGAATAGTGCAGGTCACATCACGATTCTTGTAGCCAGATCGACTTTCTGAAGGGCGATTTGTTCGGTTTTAGAAAAGACGCCAACCGAAGCCAGATCCGATAGCCGCTTGGGGGTTGAGTTGCGAGTATCACTGCTGATTTTTGAATAAATATCTGTGTAAGTCACTTTTAGTTGGCTCAATCAATCGTATTGGCGAGCTGAAATCGCAAGAGGAACGACATACCGGAACCTGGATTGCGTTGTGCTGTGACTTGTCCATTCATGTCTCGCATGTTGTTCGCGGTGATTGACAGTCCTAAACCCAAGCCTTCGCCGATCTTTTTGCTGGTTTGGAATGGTTCGAAAATGGTGTCGAGTTGTTCTAGTGCCACGCCACAACCGTTGTCACTGACCACCACTTCAACGTGGCTGTTAGTTGGTGTGACAACGATTGAAAGTTGGGGATTGTCCCTAGATTGCATGGCATCAAGCGCATTGGATATCAGGTTGCCAAGCACTTGTTGTAAGCGTTG
>NZ_JAWPOP010000483.1:0-688 GCF_033344345.1 Vibrio sp. 1978 | reverse complement strand
CAGTTCTTCTTGACTGGTTAGCCCCACGCCAACTTGGCTAACTGCTAAAGCAGAAAGCGCTGTCGCGAAGCGCAATAAATCGTGTTTCGGCATCACTTGCATGTGACCCCAGCATAAGCCTGCCACCAGTGTGTCGCCCGCACCTACGGTGCTCACCACATTCATGCGTGGCGGTTGTGCGCGTAGCCACTCGCTTTGGTTTAGCCACATCACACCGTCAGCACCCATCGACACAACAATGTTCTCGATGCCTTTGTTGCTGAGGGTTTGTGCTGCCACTTGGCACTGTTCTGGCGTTTCTAGGTGCTCACCGACAAAGTCACTCAGTTCTTCATCATTTGGTTTAATAAGCCACGGATGAGCATCAATACCTGCACGTAGAGCGGCTTTGCTGCTGTCGAACAATACTTTTTTGCCTTGTTGATGCAGTTTTTCAATCCATGCTGCGCATTGCTCAGCGGTTATACCGCCCGGTAAGCTGCCAGCTAGAACGAAGTAGTCGTGAGTGTCTGCAAGGCGGAGCAGGGTCTCTTCAAAACGAGCAATTTCTTCTGCCGTTACTTGAACGCCAGGAAAGTTGATGTCACTCACTTGGCCGTCGGCTTCTACCAGTTTTACGTTGATGCGTGTTGCGCCTTCAACTTCAACAAACTCGTTTTTTACGCCAATTTCGGTGAAAAGTTGATGG
>NZ_JAWPOP010000482.1:0-688 GCF_033344345.1 Vibrio sp. 1978 | reverse complement strand
TATCTTGAGTGTTAATTGCGTCTGTCCATTTAAGTACAAACGCAAACAATCGATACCCATGAAATTGATAGAGGACTCTGAATCATGAGCACTCAGCTGACACCTTAGTACAGAGTGCGCATTATGCTCCCACTTAGAGCCAGTAGGCTTGAAAGGCGCGTTCTCAAATGAACCAGAGATAATATCGAGTGGATACATTGTTGTCGGGTAACCGGTTCGAAACTGGCAATCTTGATATCCAGGGGCACTAACTTCGACTCTTTCACCCACAGGAATAGCAAATGAACTAGTGGTTGACTCTGAACAGTTCAATTTGATTACTGACATCGAAGGAATTGGCGCATGAAAGTCCGGATATAACTGTCCCATCAGTGATTCCGTAAACTGTGGGTAACTGTTATCCAGACTTTGTCTTATCCGAGCGGTTAAAAAAGCACAACCTTCCAACAGACGTTCAACATGTGGGTCTTCAACTTGTTCTTCGCTGATACGTAACCTAGCCGCAATTTTAGGATATTGCTCGCCAAACTCTTGTCCTTTGTGTCGCAGATAGGCCAATTCACGATTGTAGTATTTTAGAAACTCTTCACTCATTTCGCTCGACTCAACTTCATTCCTAAGTTCACTGGCTCGACTTCCGAATTGAATTTCAACTCGTGGATGTCATTATCAATCAAACAAGTTGCGC
>NZ_JAWPOP010000481.1:0-689 GCF_033344345.1 Vibrio sp. 1978 | reverse complement strand
GTGTGTTCAACATGAACTTCTTCAATTTCGCATTGTGCTTGTGGGTTAATCGCAAACAGTGCGTTGCTATCTTCTAGCGTTGCGACTGCGTGTTGCAGTGTTTTCTCTTGCTCTGCATTTTCTGGTGCGTGTTCAAAGCCGACCACATCAGCACCAGGAGCTGTGATTTCGAGCAGCAAGTCACTGCCGTCTTGGGCAATATTAAATTCAACATGACCATGAACGTGCGCACTGTGTTGGCGGTATTCTTCTGCTGTTGCGACTGTCGATAGAGACAAACCGATAACGATCGCTAAAACCTGTTTAGATGGCATTTTACTTTCCTAATTTTGCTGATAAATCCGAGATCTGGTTGATTTCAGATTAGTACTCATTTGACGTTCTGTTATTGAAACGCGTCTATACACGTTGGAAATAACTAATTGGGTTGTGTTTGAGTGTTTACGCAAAATAAGGCGGTGCACGCGCAGCGCTGAATACTTCTTCTACATGATGCGAGCGCTCTGAGACATCATCATAATGGGCCCGTGTGTATGACGGCACTGGGATTGCTGGTTGTGCTTTAGCGAGACCATGTTGCGCGCCAGCAAAGAGTTGGCAGTGATGATGAGTATGATGCTCTGGTGTGAGGTCGACTTGATGAAAGATCGAAGCAAAATTCCAGATGATCAGCAAAGCAACACTGAAAA
>NZ_JAWPOP010000480.1:0-689 GCF_033344345.1 Vibrio sp. 1978 | reverse complement strand
TTGGTTTTTTGTTTTGCTGCCAGTAGGGCAGTGCTTTGGGGAGGGATTAAAGGGAGGGTTTACCCTACCCTTTGCCAGCGATTTGAAAACTACGGAACGTAGGTACAAATCTATGCTGGCTAAAGAAATACCTCTTACGTAAAGATTAATAATTAATCATCGTAATGACAAACTGCTGAATTTACTTGTATTGTTCAAGCTGTTTAATTAGCTGTTCGTGCTTTGGGTTTGTTGTGTGCGGAATGGCTGCATTTAGCTCTGAAATATCGTTTTTAAGAGCCACAAAAAGAGGGTGAGATAGCACGCTTTCTTTGTATTTTTCATCAGTAAAAAACGGGCTGTAACGAGACTCGCCAGAGCGATTAAATAAGCCTGTCAACTTTGTTTTTGATACACAGCGACCACATGAAATTGTGATTGCTGAAATCGCTTCTCTGACGCTCATATTGAGTTCTTTTGAGTCGCTTAAACTAGGTAAGTAATCTTCGATAATAAGCGAGCGTGCAACCTTCACAGCGTGCGCTTTGCGCCCAGACAAACGCGCCTTAATACTACGCATTGCTTCATCGAAATCTTTGCTATGAGTTGTTGGCGCGCAGCGTTTTGCTGCTGTAATTACTTCTGTGTTGTACTTCTCGTAAGCAATATTAACGAAGTGTAATTGAAGGATAAGAGCCTCTTTTACAATG
>NZ_JAWPOP010000479.1:0-689 GCF_033344345.1 Vibrio sp. 1978 | reverse complement strand
AGGTGTTACGTTAGACTCATTTCCTAATATGTTGGAGATGATCGAACCTTACGAGAATGTGTACGCTTCTTGTGGTGTTCACCCATTGGATGTTGAGAGTGCGTTTTCCATGGAGACGTTGCGTCGCCATGCTAGCCACGAAAGAGTCGTTGCTATTGGCGAAACCGGATTGGACTACCATTACAAACCAGAAACAGCGGCGCTTCAAAAAGAGCGTTTTGAACAGCAGGTTGAGTTGGCGGTTGAACTGAACAAGCCGCTTATTATTCACACCCGCAATGCGCGTGAAGATACATTGGACATTTTACGTAATGGTGGCGCGGAGAAATGTGGTGGTGTCATTCATTGTTTTACTGAAGATCTTCCCTTTGCCGAAGCTGCTATGGATTTGGGTTTTTATATCTCGATTTCGGGTATCGTAACTTTTCGTCAAGCAACCGAGTTGAAAGAAGTGGTGAAAGCGTTGCCATTAGAGCGACTGTTGATTGAGACCGACTCACCATACTTGGCTCCAATTCCTCATCGAGGAAAAGAGAACCAACCGGCTTATGTTGTCGAGGTTGCCGCGTATATTGCGCAACTTAAGTCATGTGCACTGTCTGAAGTTGCGCATAAAACCACCGAAAACTTCCGAAATCTTTTTTTGCGATAAAAAATGACATCCGGTATTAAAAAGGAGCGAAAGCTCC
>NZ_JAWPOP010000478.1:0-689 GCF_033344345.1 Vibrio sp. 1978 | reverse complement strand
TTTTCTTAAGCAGAAGTTCTGCTCAGCAATGAAAGTTATTATACTGTTGATTCATACAGTGTCCATACCTGTATGAAAAAAATTTGGCTCACAATATCGTGCAGTTTTCTCTAGCCCTTGTTTTCTCTGGGCTTACGCAGTTCCAAAAAATCTAGATTAAGTGTTGGTGCAATTGACTCAATGCATGAATCACCGCTTGTTCGCGAACTTCTGCTCGATTTCCAGAAAAATGCATGGTTTCTACTAACTGCCACCCCTGATTATCTGCAAAGGCAAAACACACCGTTCCAACCGGCTTTTCCTCACTGCCACCACCAGGACCAGCGATGCCACTGATAGACACCCCAATTGTTGCATTGGAATGTTTTAATGCCCCCTGCACCATTTCGATTACAACCGGCTCACTCACTGCGCCATACGCTTCGAGTGTTTGAAACTGCACTCCAAGCATCTCCATTTTGGCCTCATTACTGTACGTAACAAAAGCGCGGTCAAGCCAACCGGAGCTACCTGCAATATCAGTAATTGCGGCTGCAACGCCACCGCCAGTACAGGACTCTGCTGTGGTCAGCACATGCCCATGTCGCGCAAGTAACACACCTAAATCAGCACTTAATTTTGTTGTTTTTTCCATAGCCAAAATGCCCTTTGTCTCTTTTTACTTGATAGGGATTCACGTATCCTAAGCC
>NZ_JAWPOP010000047.1:0-11503 GCF_033344345.1 Vibrio sp. 1978 | reverse complement strand
TTCAGGTAAAGGCAGAGGGTCTGGATATCCCTGTCATTCATGACCTTCAATGCCTGTTGTCTGACTACTGAGAAGGGTTGATTATCATCAATGTTCTCATCCACAAACAGATGCAGTAACTCTGCCGCTTTCGTGACATTGTCCGCGGCTGACTGCCAGGACAGGAACACTGCTTGTTGTGCAAAGGTGTTGGCAGCTTCTTGTTGCTTGCGGATATGGTAAATGAACCCATCAGTTAACCGTTCCAGTGCCAGTTGTATCCGCTCTGTCAGGTGACATAGCAACCATAGATGCTGCTGTGCGCGTTTGAATCGTTTGAGTTTACTACCGTAATAGTTGATGAGCTCACCGAAGTGTTGTCGATTTTTAAGAGACAGATTAAGCCCATCGATAACGCCATTGATTTGCGTGCGCCATGGCGCTAACTGATGATAAAGGGCAAGCTCTTTTTTAAGTTCAGGTACGGTCAGACTTTTTGCACCGCCTCTGAGCTGGTTCAGGCTTAGTCCGTCATCAATGGCTGTTATGCTGTCCAGAAAGACGTGAAGTTCAGGACTGGTGAGTTGATTAAGTTGGTGCGCCAGGTCTTTTCTGACCTGCTGCATCGCTCTGCTTATCAGTCTCTGGAGTACGGTGTACCTAGGGATAGCAATGCTGTGACTGGTTAGGAATTCAATAGCAGTATCAAAGAGGTAACGCGGCTCCAGCCAGGCATTGCCCACCTGAACAAGGTGGTCGAAAAGAGAATTGAAGTGCTGACTTTCGTCCCATTTGTGATAACCAGCAAGGTCTAATACTTTTGCGTAGAGTCGATCTTTTTGTTTTTGTGAGGGAGTGAATGGTCTGAGCCCCTTGCCGCCAAGCAGCTCTTTACTGATGAACATTAAATCCTTAGAAACCTGCGAGTAAGCGATATCTAGGATGACGGGCTTTGATTTGAAGTATCCCAAAATCGCGACAAAGTAACATCTATGAGCTCTGAGACGAATTGACCGAAAAACTGCCAATTCCGCATCGTTCAGAGAAAAGTACAGACATTGTTCTTCGATTGAAAAAATGGGTGGGGAATAAAGATCTGCCTGTTCTGCTCTCGTGAGAATAGTAATTTCGTTTTTGATGGCCATATCAGGGCTGTTCCGTATTAAATGTACGATATTTACCTAATTTGCCACACTTATAAGTAGTAACCCACCTCCGCAGCCATTTATTGGTGTGGTCTACAGAGGATTATGTCTTTTTAGAGGGGAAAATCCCTAGAACCCCATATTGGAACTTCACATTGCTTAAAGCATATGTTCGGGAACATAAAGTAATTTGGTTGAGTTTTGCGTGACGTTGTCACTTGTGTCGTGGTCTAGTTGTATAGATGGTTTACTAAGCCTAGGCTAGGTTAAATGAAAACCATTTGTTAACTAGGTCATGACGTAAGATATTACAGTGTAATGGGAATTACTACCTACCGAAGATGATGAATACTGTTCAAAAAAAACTTGTTTAACGAAGAAGGATAGCATGAACGATAATAAGCCGAGTAAAACTCAAACCTCATTTCTGAGACGTTTGTTAGTTGCATATCTAATTGATAGAGGTTTTAACACTGTCCCAGCAATAGTGGAAGCAACGAATATGCCTCGTAGAACGGCACAGGATACTATCAAAGCTATTCATGAATTGGAGATTAAAATTGAACACACTAAAGGTGGTGAGTTTAAGATAATAGATTGGGGTGCAGTAAATCGTGATTGGATAGAAATTAATCGACAGCACGTGTGTGATGTGCTAAATTATCCGAGTAAATTTGATGATTGAATTACCCCTTAAACGCGATACTTCAAAGAAGTCCCTTCACACTTTCTGATAGTGAGTAATGCCATGATAGGTTTGAGGAATATACATGCCTTGTATTATTGATATTAACCACGATGTGAGTAAGAACAAAGAAAGCCAATGGGTCTCACTATGTGGTAAACACCTTTGGTTTAGTAATGACCCCCACAAAAGTATAGAAAATGCAAAACTAAGCGGAAAACCTATTTGCAAGACCTGTCGTAAGATTGCAGGAATTCCCATGTCTTCGAGAAGAAAACCCGAGGTCGAAGCTCCCTTTAAAATTTACACCGTTGGAGCTGGGGAAATCAAAGAGCGTATCGCAATCAAAGAAACCGATACCGGCTTTCGCACTCAAGGTGGTGATCTACAGTATAAAAACCAGAGACTTGATGCAGGACTTTGGAAAAATATTGGAGGAGATGCTTCAAAGTTAGTGACAACTAGGGAGCTTGAACAAGCGCGAAGCCTAGCTAAACATCAAATAACTATGCTTAAAGAGTATGTATCTAAACTACCGGAATTGATCACTAGTTTGGAGACCAAACTCAGTAAATACGAAGATTAAATATCAATTAATTATACGGATAATTAGCTTAGAACATGAAATCCAATTTCGAGACAAACACTGGTCTTAGGTTTATCTCAAAAGCTGAGACTGCATTTAAGATTCACATCCATACACCCGAAGATAAAATTCTTCATAGATCGGTTGGTTATATCCGTATTGGAGAGAAGAAAGGTCTAAAGAAAGCTATTAGGTTAAGGAACGAAATCGGCATAAAGTTGTGGGGGAAAAAGCTTTGGAAAAGAGTCTTGAATGAGCCTGAACTGTTTACCCGATTACCCCATAGTCTAGAGCCGAAACTAATAGAAAAGAACGCACCTATCAAATCAGACCCTCGAAGAAAAAAACTCCATTATTTGGCCAAGTGGTATGTATATGGTGATGACGGATCATTATCGACAAAGACTACAGTTGTGTCCGTGGAGAAGTATGGAAAGTTAGGGGCGTATAATAAAGCTAAACGTAAACTTACCGAAGTTTATAAAAATGAAATTGAAATATTATCTTACATGGATAGATTTAGTATTACTCTAGCTAAGTGAATGAGAAAATTATTAAAATGAATACGAAAAAATTTGTCGTTTCTACAGAGACAAGCATTGATACAGCCTATCGGCATTTCTGTAAAGCCAAAACAGATGATAGCTTAGACATCATGTTTGAAGGTGCTGAAAAGCAATTGGCAAATTTAGATTGTACTGGAGAGGAGCGCAATCGAGTCTTTCATAACATTTACATTGCATATGGACGTCGACAAGAAGACATCGATGGCGAAAGTACAAGTACAGAATATAAGGCACTGAGAACAGTTGATAAGAGCCTAGCTAATAACAAAAATCTAAGTACAGAAGAGCTACTGGGTGAGGCGCTAAGAGCAATGGAAAATAAGTAATGATCAAAATAGGATTCCCTGTACGCACTTCATTACACAAATTGACGAAACTCTTTACTCAGCTGTTTAACCGATTGTTTGTATACCTTTCAGTTAGCAATTTACCACAAGTAATCTTCATGGGGGCGGCCATATTTGCTCTGTTTAGTGCGGTTTTAAGCTTAACCGAATCGATTAACTATGTTCTTGCTGGGATGGCTAACTATGGCTTCATCGAATTGCTGAGGGTCTTAATCTACATTGCATTCGCTTTCTCTCTGGTAATGAAAATGTGGAAAATTAGTATTACTAGCTTTATCTTGATCATTCTCTTCGGACTAGCTATATCAACTGGCTTATCCAACGGCTGGGGAAGTACATCAATACAGTTAGGCTATGCTCTATCTTCCGGGTTTAAAGGTCTGGCATTGATCCTACTTGGAGGAATTGCTGGTGGTGTTTCAAGATGTCTGTATTGGATCTACAACCGTTGGCCAAAATGATAGTAACCTTAGTGTTGATTTAGAGTAGCTATGAACATAACAAATTGTTCAAGAGTGATTCGGCACGTGTGGCATTTTGACTATGCGTTGGTTTAGGTGATGAAGGTGGTATGCGGCGGCATCAGTATTGCGTTGCTCAAACCTTAATAGGGCGTTTATGCTTAGGAGCAGAAGTTGAGATATTTGGAAGAGTTCGAATTGGCGATTGAGCGCTCAAGGTACCTTAAATTGTCTGATACACGCTTTAAGGCTTTAGATGCGAAATTTTGTAGTGATGAAAACCTTCAAAATTGCTTGGATTTTCTAAATTATCTATATAACCCACTAAAAGACACCGATCTCGTAGGACAGTGTCTAAATATTCATTCTCAACTAATGAAAGCGGTAGAACATTTTTACGGAGCGCCACCAATATTCACTATTGGATCTATTACATTTGATGGAAATAAATATTTTGAGTTAACTGAGGATGATATCAAGTCATCAATTTTAGACTGTTCACCTACCAATATGGCCAATATTCACGCATGGTTGACGTTGCCTTCTATGGAGATACTAGATTTTACGTTTATTTCAACTTACGAGAGTCAAGCTGGAGACAGTGGCTTTCCAAAAGTTGTCAGTCAGTTTGCTGAAAGTCTAAAACCGCACTTTCATTATCACCCAGTGTTGACAGGAGAAGAGAGTCTTTCAAAGTTAGGTTTATCGTCCAGTGGCTAGCACTTGTTCTGAGCTATTGCAATAGCTACCAGCTCGTCACCTCGCTTGCCAGCAGGGATAATAAGTATCAAATGCAACTGGCAGGTAGTTCGATTCCTGTCTTATAGTCACTTAAAGTCCTGGCAATCAGTTCCGACGTTTTATTTACCAGATTAGCTTTATTTTAACTCTACTGTGAGAGAGTAATAAAGTCTCATGCTAAAATAGCCGCGATCGCAATCGATACGCTGCCATTCCTAAATCGAAAATGCCCCGAAGTTTGCCAGACTCTGATTTGGGACACACTTCTTTTGTCATCATTTGACCTATTTTTCCTAATAACAGAATATTTAGTTTGATATAGACTGTTATAGCTTTGGCAGAAATGAGGAAGATATGAACACTAAGGAAACCGAAGAGCTTCAAAGGAATATGGATATTTTTTCAACGCCATTAGATGTTGAAAAGTACATAGATGAAGGGCTAATTAGCCGCTACAAGAATACCAAAACTCAGTTTGTAATCCATTGTTCTAAAGATGAGTTACCTGAAGAAGTCAGTGTACGGGCAAATAAAATAGAAGTCTTAACAAATAAAGATGGTTCCAACGCTCTAGTTTTGGGGCTTGACTTAAAAGTCAGAAAATAGTGCGTGTTGAAAACAGCTATTTTGTAGACAAAATGGGGTTTAAATGTGGTCTGATAAAGAGTCCTCACTAGACTTTTTAAATTTTAGTGAAACTGCCGAATCGATTAAGGATCTAATCACCGAAAAGGAATTGATGCCAATATCTGTTGGCGTTTTTGGGGATTGGGGGGCAGGAAAATCAACAATCTTAGAGCTAACCAAAAAATCAATATCTGAAGAGAAGCAAGACTACATTCAAGTCCATTTCGATGCATGGATGTATCAAGGCTATGACGATGCTAAAGCGGCTCTATTAGAGACAATTGCATCTACCTTGGTAAACCAAGCGAAAGACAACGCCAGCTTGAGCAAGAAGGCTAAAGAGTTTGCAGGACGTGTTGACATCATTAGATCTTTGGGATTATTGATGGATGGTGGTGCAGCTTTAGCTGGCGTTCCCACCATGGGTGGTTTTCAGAAGTTGATGGGGCTATTCAGTGGTGGAGAGGATCGCGAACTAGACTTTGGTGATGCCAAGGATGCAGTAGATGGTGCGAAGCAGATAGCTAAAGATAACAAAGAAATTTTAAAGCCTAAAAAGGCTTTTTCACCCCCAAAAGAAATTAAAGAGTTCCGCAATGCGTACTCAGACTTGTTGAGTGAATTTGATAAACCACTCATAGTCTATGTCGATAACTTGGACCGTTGCTCGCCATTTAATGCAATTTCGACGCTGGAAGCGATACGACTATTTTTGTTTTTACCAAATACAGCATTCGTGATTGCGGCAGACGAAGATATGATCCGCTTAGCTGTGCCGGAATATCACAAGGGAGCTTCGCAGCGCCACCAAACAGACTACCTAGATAAATTAATTCAAATCCCAGTACACGTTCCAAGACCTGGTACTCTAGAAATCAGAGCTTACCTGATGATGTTGACAGCTCAAGATCATGGCGTTACGAGTGACCAGCTTGAGGGGCTTAGGGAAAGCCTAGAGCAGTCTCTTCAGCTATCTTGGAAGCAGTCACCCATATCAGTCGATGAGCTTTTGGACGTTGATAAAGTTCAAGATGTTCAGGGTAAGGACGAACTCAGAAGTAAGTTCATCGTGGCCGAACAACTTGCTCCATTGCTCGCAGAGTCCTCCAATATAAATGGGAACCCTCGAATTGTTAAACGCCTCTTAAATCAGGTGAAAATGAGAAGAAAAACAGCACTCCGTCGTGGTATGCAGCTGGATGAGAAAACCATTACCAAATTGGTGATATTTGAGCGTTGTTTGGGGACTCAAGCAACAAACAAACTGTATCAGTTGATTGATACAGAGAGTGGTTCTCCAAAGATTCTGGCTCAATTGGAAGATCCAGAAGCTGAATTCGATGATATGGATTTACCAGAAGAGTGGAAGCTAGATTTAGCCTTTCTTGACAAGTGGTCGAAGCTACCACCGATGTTTGCAAATGTGAACCTGACCCCAGCGGCATACTTAAGTAGAGAGAGTATCCCCATGGGCCTAGTGAATGCAGTTATGTCCGGCGCTGCTCAAAAGCTTGTGAAGGATTTAATGAAACAAACGGAAAGACTAAGCCATACAAACCAAAATGCCATAGCAGCGACCCCAAGAGAAGACTATTTAGCTGTGATGGATGGACTAATTGAAAACTTCAGGACTGTAAGTGATTGGTCAAAAGCTCCCCCAGGCATATATGGCGCGAGACTACTAGCAGTTGAAGAGCCTAAATGTAAAAAGGCGCTACTAACTTACGTGAAGGGACTGCCAAAGCAAAGGTGGTTGAATGTAATTATCAAGGAATTAGAAAAGTAGGTATTAATGGGTACTTCAGCATCATCAACTGGCCCTAATAACCAGAGCCCACTCATTCCGTCATGGGCTGAACAAAGTCCGCCTGTAACAATTGAGCCAGCTCAAGATACTGGTGGCCCGGACGGGGAAAATCAAGGTGACAAGGAAATCGACAATGAAAAAGTTCAGCAGGAAATCGGCAAACCATCTGGTACTGCCAATCCTGCAAACCGTTTTGCAGGAGCTAGAAGAGAATTCGGGAATTATGCCAAGGCCGGAGGTTCAAGCTCTGATCTAAGGCGAGCACTAAAGAGTTATTCTAAAAAAGGCTCTGGTGGTGGAAAAACCACAAGCCGAAGGTTGGCTAGTGGGATAACGGCTGGTACTGGTTTACTTGGAGTAATGCGTGGAGACACTGTTACTGTCAACAACCAAAGCCTTTCCTTAAATGACTTGAAAGGCCTATCCACTGACCAAGCTATTGATAGAATTGCTTCACATTTGGCTCCTGATAATGCTGACTCAGACTCTGTGAGAATTGCCTTAGATTACGCGCTGGAAGAAGCGCTACCAGATACAGAAGATTTCGATCCAAATAGTTTTACTGAAGAAGTAATCCAACAAGCCATCGGCTGCTATTTAACTGACTTGATTTTCCAAGATGTGGTTGAAGGCATGGGCAGGGCTTGGTTCCACGTAGAACCTGCTAGCAAGCACCATAGCATGGAAGTTGAGCTAAGGGAGCTTATCAAGGTAATAGCTCAGGAGCAGCTAGACAAGGTCACTAATGGCAACCCTAGCAATATCACCAGAAATAACATTACCAAGATTCAAGCTGATACCATCGCAATGACCGTTGAAGAATGGGAGAGTTTCGATGACTAAGTTTTACTTCAATGATAATCCAAACCAACTACCTGAATATTCAGAGTCATGCCACCCTGTACAACTATTCCACACTCACGAATATGATCAAAAAAAACACAGCTTAGCTTCCAGAGGACTACTGCAAACAGTAAGAGACTTGGGAGTTGCTGTTGAGCCTAAGGCAATCGATTTAATTACAATTGCTTCCGCTGTTACCGCAGCAGATACTTTTGAGTTAAGAGAGAAGGCTGAGAATGCTTGGTCAAGGCAAATGCACCTTCACATCCCTGTAAGTGAACCGAATATATGGAATGCAGAAAGCGCTGAGTTGAGTTCAATTTTGAACTTTCTTACTGGCGATCAATGGATGTTCACTTTTGAGCAGACATCAATGGAACTGCCTAAACCTAAGATAAGTAAGCAGGCTAAATATAAAGCCAAAACTCTTCTAGGAAAAAATGCTGTTTGCCTATTTTCTGGCGGTCTTGATAGTGCAGTGGGTGCTATTGATATCCTTAATGGAGAGTCAGAATATAAGCCTCTCTTAGTAAGTCACGCCTATCGTGGAGATGGTGCAAAACAGGAAGAAATTAAGACTTTGTTGTCTTCTCCATTTGCTGAGCTCTCCTATTCAATTTCTCCTCATATAATTAAAACATATGAAGGCAGAACGGACATAAGTATGCGTGGGAGAAGCTTTAACTTCTTGGCGATGGCCGTATTGGGCATTTCCGCACTGAGAAGTGCTAACTGTGATGCCAGTATTAAAACCATTATCGTTCCTGAGAATGGCTATATCTCAATCAATCCACCACTAACTAGAAGGCGAATAGGTAGTCACAGTACGAGAACCACACACCCCAACTTCTTGCAGAGGTTGGAAGAATTGCTGACACGCATAGGTTTTGACGTCAAATTCGTAAACCCTTATCAGTTTAAAACAAAGGGGGAGATGTTGGCTGAGTGCGTTGACCAAAACGCTATTAAAAAAGCCGTACCGCTAAGCGTTTCATGCAGCCACTGGCACAGAGAACACATACAATGTGGGCACTGCTTGCCCTGTCTAATTAGAAGAGCATCTGTTCATCATGCTGGCTTTGATGATGACGCACCATATAAAACAAAGCGATTGAAAACGCTAATTAAAGAGAAGGATACAAGAGACGACCTGCAAGCAGTTCAAACAGCCATTATCCGGTTGAAGCAAACCAATAATTACAAATCTTGGCTACGTAAATCTGGTCCAATCCCACTAGATAAGTCTATACGTAATGCCTTGGAATCAACGCTTAAGCGTGGTTTGATGGAAGTTGAAGTGTTTATACAGGCTAACAAAACATCATGATGGATATGCATTGCCATGTTGATCTATACCCCGAACATCAGAAGGTATTGGATGACATTGAACGCTCAAACTATTACGTATTATCTGTAACAACAGTGCCTTCAGCCTTCGAAGGCACTGTTAATCTCACAAAAGGGCTTAAGCATTGCAAAACCGCTTTGGGATTGCACCCTCAGCTAGCTCATTTAAGGAAAAATGAACTACCAATTTTCGATCGACTTATAGAGAAAACTAAATATATAGGTGAGATTGGACTAGATGGATCAAAAGGCTGGAGAGAGCATTTTGATGACCAATTATTGGTTTTTAATCACATTCTGAAAAAATGTGAGTCATTCAATGATAAAGTTCTAACAATACATAGCCTGAATGCAGTAGACGAAACCTTAATGTGTCTGAAAAAACACCCGAAAGCAGGCATCCCTGTTCTCCACTGGTTTTTGGGGACAAAAAAACAGTTATTAGAAGCTGTCGATATAGGTTGTTATTTTTCAGTTGGACCAGCAATGCTTTTCTCAGCACGTGGAAAGCGACTTATATCTTGGTTACCTAAAGATAAAATTCTTCTAGAAACAGATGGACCTTTTGCGAAAGTTTCGGGAAAAATACTGTTCCCCTCAGATGTTGATACCGTAATTCAGTATCTTTCTAAAGAATGGGAAGTGTCTCAATCAGATACAGTTAGACAGTTGAAGAATAATTTACGTCAATTAGTTGCTAAATGAATACATCTTTGTAGAGATGTTGTGCAATTGGGACCTATAAATGTAGATCTTGAGCTAGCCACCTTGTTAGGTGGAGAAAATATGACCCAAACGAAAAAAAATTATTATGGACAAATCAGAACATTGTAAAGAAGTTTACGCATATTACGGTTTAGCGATGTATCGTGCTCAATGTGTGGAGCAATCGATTATTCAGTTGCTCATCTTTTGTGATTTATACGAAAGAGAGGCAAAGTCTAAGCACACCCAAGAGGAGTGGGAGGCTAAGTTTGATAGCTTTGATCAGGAAGTTAGTGATAAGACGATGGGTAGACTAATAGGACATCTAAAATCTTTAAACGTACTTCAAGCGACTACAGAATCGTTGCTAGCTAAGGCACTCAAGGAACGTAACTTCTTGGGGTTCTAGGGATTTTCCCCTCTAAAGTAACATAGAACGCTACAGGTATTATATTATATGGTCTGTGGCGGTGGGTTACCTTCCAATATTCTGCCATCTTATATAAACACCATCAATCATATTGGCGTTTATTCATCATGGCAATTAGTAATGAACTCTCGATTCTGACTCAGGCAGAACAACGAGACTTGTATTCAGCACCTCAGTTTTCTATTGAGGAACAACGTTTGTATTTTTCGCTAAACGATGTAGAACAGGCCGAATGCCGTACTATCAGGCTTACTAAACATCGTTGTTATTTCGTGGCGCTTCTGGGCTATTTTAAATCTAAGCCAGTGATCATTGCTCCGAGTTTCCGTGATATCAGTATCGACATGCAGTTTATTGCCTCCCAAATTCAAAGAGGTAAAGGGATCAGGCCTTTCAGTGTCAGTAAAATGCAGCGTGACCGTATTTACTCAAGGATACTGCGTCTACTAAATTACAATAAGTGGAATGAAAAACAGCACCTCAATGCTCTGTGCCACCACCTGGTTTACATTGGTCATGCCTGGCTGGAGCCTCGACACCTCTTTGATGCGGCCATTGAATACCTTGCCAGCCATAACATTGCCATTCCTAAGTACTCCGTGCTTCAAAGACTGATAAGCCGCACAATGCAACAGGTCAGAAAAGACCTGACGCTCCAACTGAATCAACTTACCAGTAATGAACTTAACGTCTTTCTGGACAACATAATCACTACTAAAGACGACGGGCTGAGTCTGAGCCATCTCAGGGGTGGTGCCAAAAGTCTGACCGTGCCTGAGCTTAAAAAAGAGCTCGCCATTTACCACCGGTTAGCACCATGGCACACGCAAATAAATGACGTTGTGGACAGGCTCAATCTGTCGCTAAAAAATCGACAACACTTCAGCGGCCTTATTGATTACTACGGCAGTAAAGTGCGGCGCTTCAAACGCTCACAGCAGCACCTGTGGTTACTGTGTCATCTGACAGAGCGCATGCAACTTGCACTGGAGCGCCTGACGGATGGGTTTGTTTACCATATCCGAAAACAACAGGAAGCCGCCAACGCCTTTGCACAACAAGCAGTGTTCCTGTCCTGGCAGTCAGCTGCGGACAATGTCACGAAAGCGGCAGAGCTACTTCACCTGTTTGTTGACGAGAATATTGATGACAATCAGCCCTTCTCAGTAGTCAGACAACAGGCATTGAAGGTCATGAATGACAGGGATATCCAGACCCTCTGCCTTTACCTGAA
>NZ_JAWPOP010000477.1:0-689 GCF_033344345.1 Vibrio sp. 1978 | reverse complement strand
AAACACCGTCAGCTTTTAAGCGAGTGATTTTTCTCACGAGTTTTTGTACAGCAAGCGGGTAATCTTCGACTTTTTCCAACTGTTTGTAAGTGCAGATTAGCTGCGTATGTTCAAGGATTCTGGCTACTTCATCTTCAAACTTATGAGTAAGGTTTGCGTAGTCATCTTGAATCAATAAACCATTTTCAAGATCGAGAGACCAAGCACGCGGATTTAAGTTGTTACCCGTAAGCAGCATGTATCGTTTATCAACCCAGATACCTTTTAGGTGGAAGCTGTTGTTTTCATGCTTCCATAAGTGCACTGAAAGCTTGCGAGCTGCAATGTTCGCCTCATTTGCTTTGGCAAAGCGGCGTAGATTTACCTCGTAAAGGTAAGGAAGACCACCAATGGTTTTGAAATCTTCTTCTGGAGAGATATAGAAATCGTTCGCGGTTTTATCTCCTACCACGATCGTTACTTTTACTCCACGTTTCATCGCACGTTTTACTTCCCGGTGAATTGATTTAGGGAAGTTAAAATATGGCGTACAGATGAAAATTTCGTTTTTTGCTGCTGCTAGTAGCTTGACGATTTGCTGGTTTAGTAAGTTTCGACGCTTACCAAGACCAACAAGTGGTGTGATCTTTACTTTATCTTCCGCCGCTGACTCATGGGCAAATTGATAGTTGGCTTGAGCAAGAGAAGCC
>NZ_JAWPOP010000476.1:0-690 GCF_033344345.1 Vibrio sp. 1978 | reverse complement strand
AAGACCGCGCCCTGTTAATGGCAGGCATCAGTCATGATTTACGTACGCCGCTGACGCGAATTCGTCTCGCTACTGAAATGATGTCGCCAGAAGACAGCTATTTGGCGGAAGGGATCATCAGTGACACGGAAGAGTGCAATGAGATTATCAGTCAATTTATGGATTATCTAAAGCCTGTAAACAAAGAATCGTTTGAGTCGGTTGATGTCAGTACCATCGCTAGTGACGTGGCGAGCTCTGAAGGGGGATATGAAGTCGAGATTGAAACGGACTTGAACATGCACCTTCCTTCAGCAAAAGGCAGCCCGATTGCCATTAAGCGAGCGGTGAGTAACTTAGTTGTCAACGCACTGCGTTACGGCAACGGTTGGGTGAAAATCAGCACAGGCGTGACGGCAGACAAACAATTGGTTTGGATATGCGTAGAAGACAACGGGCCTGGGATTGAGCAGTCGCAGATCGCGAAGTTGTTCGAACCGTTTACCCGTGGTGATACGGCTCGTGGCAGCGAAGGTACTGGTCTGGGTTTAGCGATTGTAAAACGTATTGTTATCCAACATTCAGGTTCGGTGGTGATGCGTAATCGCAGTGAAGGCGGCTTGATCGCCCAAATCAGTTTCACGACCAAATAACCCTCTTAAACCAAAAAGCCCAACCAAAAATGTGGATGGGCTTTTTAATGTCTAAGTA
>NZ_JAWPOP010000475.1:0-690 GCF_033344345.1 Vibrio sp. 1978 | reverse complement strand
GTTAGGAAAAGATCTAAGAAACGAACTTGCTCTTCGCTAACACCAACGGCACTGAATGGGTTCACATCTAATGAGCGCACTTCAATGTATTCCACGCCCGCACGACTCAATGCATCTGATGGCTTCTCACCACTTTTCGCTACGCGTTTCGGACGAATTGGTGCGTACAATTCATTTTCAATCTGGAGAATGTTGGTATTGAGCTGACGGTACTCACCATCCACTTTTACTCCAATTTTTGCGAATTCTTCAGATGGTCGACGAATCGCATCACCTAAACCTTCAAGATATTGGTCAATACTGTTGAAACCAATTTTCAATACGCTTTGAGCACTGTTGGTATAACCAAGATCACTCAAGCGAAGAGACGTCGCTTTAGGGAGATACAGTGTCCCACCGATGCTTTCAAACGGAAGTTTAGTCTCACGGCCTTGAATGAACGAACCACATAACGCTGGCGATGCACCAAAGAAGTAAGGGATCATCCAACCAAAACGGTAATAGTTACGAATCAAAGCAAAGTAAGCGGCTGATTTAGTGTCTTGGCGAGCTTGCTCATCCTGCTCACAATAAAGCGCATCCCAAAATGACTCAGGGAATGAAAAGTTGAAGTGAACACCAGAAATAATCTGCCTCAAGCTGCCGTAACGGCGTTTTAGCCCCTCACGGTACAATGTCTTCATTTTCGCC
>NZ_JAWPOP010000474.1:0-691 GCF_033344345.1 Vibrio sp. 1978 | reverse complement strand
GCCCCACCAAGTGGTGCCCAGCCGGTGCGCACACCATTTTCAATGTTCACGCCGCCAAGTGCAGAGCTGAAGTGCGACATTGGCTCAGACACACCAAAAAACACTAATCCGATGCCCATACCGGCTGCGAACAACATCGCGAGCCAAGACATGAATGAATAATCAGCGACGGCATCTTTACCGCCTAAGCGTATTTTCCCGAGCGGCGACACAATCAACGCTAAGCAGAAAATAACGAAAATGTTACCAGCGATAATAAACAGCCAGTCGAATGAACCAATGATCTTCCACTTAAGCCCATCCAATGCCGTCTTCGCGGTATGAGCATCTAGAACTAATGCTGCGACAAGAAACAGTGCAATAAAGCCTGCACTAATACCAAAAACTGGGTTATGAACATCAAAGCCCCACTTTTGAACGTTGTCTTGACCTACCGTATAGTCGGTACTGTCAATACTGTACTTATCTATACCCTTTGTCATCGTTCCTCTCTATTTTTGTATTATTTTTTCCGTACCAAACAAAAAATCGTTCGAACACGATACGTTTTACATTCCGTGAAAGCGGAAGATCCTATCATTTGAGGCGTTTTTGTCTATCTTTTGCTGTTAAAAAATCCAATAACTTACTTTTCAGTCGGTAATTTGCATTACAAAAAGCGCAAATCTCCACACCATTAATTAGACCACAA
>NZ_JAWPOP010000473.1:0-691 GCF_033344345.1 Vibrio sp. 1978 | reverse complement strand
CTCACGTAGTAGCTCAACTAGACCCATTTCCATATCGTCAGGTAGACCGCCCACGTTGTGTTGTGACTTAATCACGTGTGCTTTACCAGTTTTAGATGCTGCAGACTCGATTACGTCTGGGTAGATAGTGCCCTGAGCTAGCCATTTTGCGTTTTTCAGCTTCTTCGATTCTTCATCGAATACGTCTACGAACACGTGACCGATAGTCTTACGTTTTTCTTCTGGGTCAGACTTGCCTTTCAGCGCTTCAAGGAAACGCTCTTCTGCGTCAATTTTGATGATGTTTAGGCCGAACTTATCGCCGAACATATCCATTACTTGCTGACCTTCGTTTAGACGAAGCAGGCCGTTATCCACGAATACACATGTAAGCTTGTCGCCAATTGCACGGTGAACCAGCATAGCAACAACGGATGAATCTACACCACCAGAAAGACCTAGAATAACTTCATCGTCACCCACTTGCTCTTTAATACGAGCAACAGCGTCTTCGATGATAGATTCAGAGGTCCATAGACGCTCACAGCCACACACGCCAAGAACGAAGTTCTCTAGCATTTGTAGGCCACCTTTCGTGTGTGTTACTTCTGGGTGGAACTGAACGCCGTAGTATTTCTTCTCTTCGTTCGCCATTGCCGCGTAAGGACAAGTGTCTGTCTCACCGACTTTTACGAAGTCTGCTGGAATTTCT
>NZ_JAWPOP010000472.1:0-694 GCF_033344345.1 Vibrio sp. 1978 | reverse complement strand
GCGGCAGTTAACCCCATCAACTGGGTGCGATCCAACAGCATTTCTTCCGGTGTTACAACGTAGTTTTGTTTGAGCCAGTTTCGATATCCATCGTGCAACGGTTCTAACACCTCGAAAGACTCAACATCCGTCATATCCTGTGTTGCGTCGCCACGTCCTGGAAGGAAAGGCGCAGTGACGTTAACACCAGCAGCGCTGGCGGCTTGCTCAATACCGACGTTACCTGCTAATACGACCACATCAGCGACGCTGGCTCCCGTATCTTTCGCGATGCTTTCCAACACCGGTAATACTCGGGCTAGCCGCTCTGGCTCGTTACCTTGCCAGTCTTTTTGTGGTGCTAAGCGAATACGAGCGCCGTTTGCGCCACCACGTTTGTCAGACTGACGGAACGTGCGTGCACTGTCCCAAGCGGTTGTGACCATGTCACTAACTGATAACCCAGTGGCTGCGATTTTGGTTTTTACCGCGTCTACATCGTAGTTTGCATTGCCGTGAGGAACCGGATCTTGCCAGATGAGGTCTTCTTGCGGAACATCAGGGCCGATGTAGCGAGCCTTAGGCCCCATGTCTCTGTGCGTTAATTTAAACCAAGCCCGAGCAAAGATGTCGGCGAAATAGGCCGGGTCGCTATGGAAGCGTTCTGAGATTTTGCGATACTCCGGATCCATCTTCATCGCCATATCGGCGTCTG
>NZ_JAWPOP010000471.1:0-694 GCF_033344345.1 Vibrio sp. 1978 | reverse complement strand
GTGAATAAACATCCTCCTAATTCTCATCCTTTGCAGGAGGAGGGGTGAGGGCGTAGAGGGGGGACCATAAGGAAGTTAGTGATCCAAATCTCAACACGACGTCCTTGGCTCCTATTCTTAGTGATTTTGATCACAACCAAATATGAGAAAGGTTAAAGATTGTTCATGACGCTTTTTATTGCCCTTTTCACCTATCATGCAAAAAGTGTCTTACCGATCACATTAGCTTCGTTAACATCGGGAAATTTTTCGCAAGAGATGTGCAACACAATCTTAATAGCACCAACACCAAAGACATTTAAGTGACAAAAATCACAAAACAAGGGCGTAGTTGATGCCAAATCCATCAACTCTTGAGAATTAGGAAGTGGATCAAAGTAACGAGCATTTCTGATGTCGTACCATCCCTCTCGGCTTACAAGATTGAGCAATTTTTATACAAGCTAGAATTATGCGGTGTGAGTCATTTCTAGTTTTGCTAGCTTTTATACCTAAGTGACCTCGGGAGATGGCATTTTGTGTGGATATTGCCAAACCCAAAACAGGGCAGTGCAAAGTGAAAATCACGCTTAATCGCCGAAACATTGATGGTTGTTTAACGGTGTCGCTGGACGAGAGGAAGACTTCGAGAGGGTCTCTTGTTAAAAACAGTGCGTTGAAGTCACTTGGGTATCATAAATAAGGACATAATTAC
>NZ_JAWPOP010000470.1:0-695 GCF_033344345.1 Vibrio sp. 1978 | reverse complement strand
TATTTATGGCAAACAACGGCTACGAATTTGGCCTAGCTCTGCTAGCAGCAAGTGTTTCACTGGCCTTTTCTGGCGCAGGTAAAACGGCGTTAGATAACTTCCTAAACAAAAAATTCTCCTAACCACGGACACTGGAGGCACTGATGATCACCGTAAGACACGCCGAAGACCGAGGTCGAGCAAACTTTGGCTGGCTAGACAGCAAACATACGTTTTCTTTTGGTAGCTATTACGATCCAAAACACATGGGCTTTTCTGAACTGCGAGTCATCAACGATGACCTAGTTCAACCCAACGCAGGCTTTGATACTCATGGTCACCGCGACATGGAGATCATCAGTTATGTGCTAGAAGGTGTCATTGCGCACAAAGACAGTGAAGGCAATGTACAAACGTTACCTGCGGGGGAGTTTCAGCTGATGTCGGCAGGTAAAGGCATTTACCACAGCGAATATAACGCATCAGAAACAGACCCTTTACGCTTTTTGCAAATTTGGATTCAACCTAACACCTTTGGGAATAAACCGGGCTACCAGCAAAAAGATTTTGGACGTAATGCAGGGTTAACCACCATTGCAACCCCAACGGGAGAGAGTGGCACACTGCACATCAAACAAGATGCGTATTTGTATCAATTGATTTTGGAGCCGAATCGCGAACTCGCCTTCGACATCCACTCTGGAAGAAATGTTTAC
>NZ_JAWPOP010000469.1:0-697 GCF_033344345.1 Vibrio sp. 1978 | reverse complement strand
AGCAAGCGGTCGCGTTGGATTAGATCCCAAAGGGTAGGTGACCAAACTAGCAGATACATCGCAAAGCATTCAGCGAAACTGATCAGGTGGTTTTCACACTCTTTCGCACTAAAAATGGGTGTGCCACGATGAGGGAACAGCTTAGTTAACAAACTACCATCATCGACATAATGTGGCAGAAGCTTATCGCGTCCATAGTAGCAATCTGGGTGTTTATACAGTGCTTTTGTATCTGCAATGGGCGCTTGCTCAAATTGCTCGTCTGGTAACCCTAGTAGCTTAACGACTTGCTCAATGGCGTCCAAAGTCGGCCCTGCTACGTGGTCTGCATAAATTTGGTCACCACTCATGATCAGCATGTCTGGTCGCTCATCAACACGTAAGCTAGCGACCTTTTCGTCTGCAGTGACTAAATTGTCTTGACTAAAATGGTGAGGATTTCGACAAGAGCCATGAAGAACGTAATCGGCTTTCTCGCTGATCACAAACTCCAATCCTTGATGTGGATGTTGGTCTTGTTCATAGTTCAGATGTGGCAACAGCTCAGTCAATAGACCATCTTGAGTTTGAATTTGGTAGCGAAGCGGTTGATGAGTTGGGTAATCACCTTTAATGGCGAGTAAGCTTACCCACGCTCTCTGACCTATTTGGAGCTGCTGAAGTTCATCAAGTGATTGTGATGTGTATGCGTTGTGAG
>NZ_JAWPOP010000468.1:0-697 GCF_033344345.1 Vibrio sp. 1978 | reverse complement strand
CGCGTGCTGCGTTCGTCGAATGGAAAAAACGTCCATTCGCTGAACGCGAAGCAATTGTGTTGGCTTTTGCTGAAAAAGTGAAAGAAAACAGTGAAAAAATTGCCGAAGTGATCGCGAAAGAAACGGGTAAACCCATTTGGGAAACGCGCACAGAAGCGGCTGCAATGGCTGGAAAAATCGCTATTTCTATTCGTGCCTACCATGACCGTACTGGTGAAGCGACTCGCGAAGCAGCGGGCAACCAGATTGTATTGCGACATCGCCCTCTTGGCGTAATGGCGGTGTTTGGGCCATATAACTTCCCTGGTCACTTACCGAATGGCCACACTGTTCCTGCCTTGCTAGCGGGGAACACAGTTGTGTTCAAACCATCTGAGCAAACGCCTTGGACTGGCGAGCTAGCTATGAAATTGTGGGAAGAAGCGGGTTTACCAAAAGGCGTGATCAACCTTGTTCAAGGTGCGAAGGAAACCGGTATTGCGCTGGCTGATGCGAAAGGTATTGATGGCATTCTGTTTACGGGCAGTGCGAACACGGGTCACATTCTGCATCGTCAGTTTGCAGGTCAACCAGGCAAGATGTTAGCGCTAGAAATGGGCGGCAACAACCCGATGGTCATCTCTGATAACTACGGTGATTTGGATGCAACGGTGTACACCATCATCCAATCGGCATTCATCAGTGCTGGTCAACGTTG
>NZ_JAWPOP010000046.1:0-12363 GCF_033344345.1 Vibrio sp. 1978 | reverse complement strand
ACCAGCGATTGTCTTTAAAGAAATGGCACTGGCCGCTTGATATTGGCGAGTGTCGCACTTCGCAGTTGAATTCGGGGAATAAATAAACACGTCAGTTGGTGAACTATTTCATCAGTGTATTAAGTTTGCTTTTAAAATGCCGTTAAGAATGGAGTCTTCAATGAAGAAAGTCGCTTTGATCACTGGATCAAAAGGCGGAATTGGTTCTGCTATTTCCTCTCAATTAGTCAATGACGGTTACCGTGTAATCGCTACATATTTCACAGGTAACTACGAATGTGCGCTGGAGTGGTTCAACAGCAAAGGGTTTACCAAAGATCAGGTTCGCCTTTTTGAGTTGGATGTAACAAACACGACAGAGTGTGCAGAGAAATTGGCGCAATTGCTTGGGGATGAAGGAACCATTGATGTTGTTGTCAACAACGCAGGAATCACACGTGATGGCGTGTTTAAAAAGATGACTGCGCAAGCTTGGAATGATGTCATCAATACCAACCTCAATAGTTTATTCAACGTTACGCAACCCCTCTTTGCTGCAATGTGCGAAAAAGGCGGTGGTCGTGTCATCAATATCTCTTCAGTCAATGGTCTTAAAGGGCAGTTTGGTCAAGCAAACTACTCGGCGGCGAAAGCTGGGATGATCGGTTTCTCTAAAGCCTTAGCATACGAAGGTGCTCGCTCGGGTGTGACAGTTAATGTTATCGCTCCGGGTTACACGGGTACGCCAATGGTTGAGCAAATGAAGCCAGAAGTGCTGGAATCCATCACGAACCAAATTCCAATGAAACGTCTTGCGACACCAGAAGAAATTGCAGCATCAGTGAGCTTCTTGGTCAGCGATGCGGGCGCCTACATCACCGGAGAGACTTTGTCGGTGAACGGCGGCCTATACATGCACTAAGGAGAGAAGATGATGGAAAAAGTATTTATCGTAGCGGCGAAGCGTACTCCAATTGGTGCTTTTGGTGGCAGCCTGAAAAATACTTCTGCTGGCGATCTGGCAGCAGTAGCGATTAAAGGCGCGTTGGAAGCGGCAAAGTTGCCCGGCGACAAGGTTGACGAAGTGATTGTTGGCAACGTTGTTGGTGCAGGTCAAGGAATGGGTGTTGGCCGCCAAGCGGCACTGTTTGCGGGGGTTCCTGAATCTGTTCCTGCATATGGCGTAAACATGGTTTGCGGTAGTGGCATGAAAACGGTCATGGATGCCGTGTCCCATATCCGTAGTGGCGATGCTGAGATCGTTGTTGCAGCGGGTGTTGAAGTCATGTCTCAGATTCCGTTTGCCGCACCAAGCAGCATTCGTGATGGCAACAAAATGGGCAATCTGGAGCTAAAAGATCTGCTCGTAGCGGACGGTTTAACCGATGTTTACAACCAATATCACATGGGTGTGACGGCAGAAAACGTAGCAAAACAAATCGGCTTAACTCGCCAGCAGCAAGACGAATACGCGCTGTCTAGCCAACAGAAAGCGGTAGCCGCTATCGAAGCTGGCAAATTTCAAGACGAAATTGTGCCAGTGGAAGTAAAGCAACGCCGTGAAACCGTGATGTTTGATACGGATGAATACCCAAAAGCGAACGCGACAATGGAAGCCTTAATCAAGCTACGTCCTGCTTTTGACCGCGAAGGCACTGTGACTGCGGGTAATGCATCAGGTATTAACGATGGCGCGAGTGCGATTATCGTGGCGTCTGAAAGCGCAGTTAAAGCGCATGGATTAACGCCGCTTGTTGAGATCGTAAGCTACGCGCAATCGGGTCTTGATCCGAAGATCATGGGCCTAGGTCCTGTTGAGTCCGTCAATAAAGCACTCGCAAAAGCGGAACTCAGTGTACACGACATCGACGTTTACGAGTTAAACGAAGCATTTGCAGCGCAAGCACTTGGCGTGATTCATCAGTTGGCGGAAACAAACCAAGTTCCAGTTAACGCGATTCAAGATAAAGCGAACTTTAACGGTGGTGCTATCGCGCTAGGACACCCGCTTGGTGCTTCTGGCAACCGAATCTTAGTCACGCTGGTTCACGAGCTTCATAAGCAAAATGGTCAATATGGCGTTGCTTCACTTTGTGTGGGCGGCGGCATGGGCACGGCTGTGGTTGTAAAGACAGTTAAGTAATTATTTAAACGGACATTTTTAATTCTTTCTCTAGGAGACAAACCATGTACACAGATTTCTTCAAAACATTTAGCGATCAAACTGAAAAAAATCTAGAACCTTACTTGAAGTTCAACAAGCTAGTGACAAAAAACGTAGAAGTGTTGACCGAGCTTCAATTGAACGCCATTCGCACATACAGTGAAGTGGGTCTAAACCAGATGAAAGCAGCGACAGAAATCAAAGACGTAACGTCATTGACTGCTTTCAACAGTCAGCAACTAAGCGTACTTACTAAACTTTCTCAACAAATGATGGATGACAGCAACAAGCTTCAAGCGATTGCAAAAGAGTTCAAAGAAGACGTTGAGAAAATGACTTCGGAAAATCTAAAGACTGTTACTCCAGCGTAATTTGTCCGATTCTCGCCGCCCCTAGATTTGGGCGGCGTTGTTTTTTCCGAATATAGGAGTAAGACTATGTTTCAACACTTCTTTTCGGACTATCTTGTGAAGCTTCAGGAAACCAATCATCAGTGGTGGCATGATTTCGAAGTGAACAAGGCAGTCGTGAACTCTCCTTTAAACAAGGCCATGCAAGAAGTGAACTTTGAGGATACTGCCAAACTGTTCGAACAAGCTGCGAATCAGCCTGCTGCGATTTTAAAGCTGCAAGCACAGTGGTGGGAACAGCAGCTGCAAATTTGGCAGAATGTTGCATTGGCAGGGAACCAAGCACAAATCGTCGAAGCTGAAAAAGGGGATAAGCGTTTCTCAAACGAAGCGTGGCAAAATGAAGCCATATATAGCTTCATCAAACAATCCTACCTTTTATTTAGTAAGACCTATCTGGACACCATCGAGTCTTTGGAAGGCTTAGATGAAAAGACGAAAGAACGTATTATTTTTTTCTCTCGCCAAGCCATTAACGCCCTTTCTCCTTCCAACTTCATCGCCACTAACCCAGAGCTTTTGAAGCTGACACTTGAGCAAAACGGTCAAAACTTACTGGCAGGCTTAGAGCAGTTGAAAGAAGACGTTGAGTCGAGCGCAGACATTTTAAAAATTCGTATGACGAATAACAATGCATTCCGCGTGGGCGATGACGTTGCGACGACACAGGGCAATGTGGTTTTTCAAAACGAATTGTTTGAGTTGATTCAATATCGACCTCTAACAGAGAAAGTGAATGCGACGCCGCTGCTCATCGTCCCACCTTTCATCAATAAATACTACATCCTTGATTTAACAGCAAAGAACTCAATGGTTCGATGGTTGTTAGAGCAGGGGCATAGTGTATTTATGATGTCTTGGCGCAATCCAGGCAAGGCACAAGCGCACATAGAGTTTGGTGACTACGTGACAGAAGGCGTAGTGAAAGCCGTCGCTGCAATTGAAGATATAACAGGACAAGAGCAAATCAATGCTGCTGGTTATTGTATCGGTGGTACTGTTTTAGCAAGCACGGTTGCCTACTACGCTGCAAAACGTATGAAGAAGCGCATTAAGTCTGCCACTTTCTTCACCACGTTGCTCGACTTCTCTCAACCAGGTGAAGTCGGCGCGTATATCAATGACACCATTGTTAGTGCAATTGAAGCGCAAAATAACGCAAAAGGGTATATGGACGGCCGTTCCTTAAGCGTGACGTTTAGTTTACTGCGTGAAAACAGCTTGTACTGGAACTACTACGTCGACAATTACTTGAAGGGTAACAGTCCGGTTGATTTCGACTTGTTGTACTGGAATAGCGATAGCACCAACGTCAGCGCTGCATCTCACAATTTCTTGCTTCGCGAGCTCTATTTAGAGAACAAGCTGGTGCAAGATAAAGGCGTCAAAATTGGTGGAGTATGGATTGATCTAAATAAGATCAAAATTCCTAGCTATTTTGTGTCAACGAAAGAAGACCACATTGCGTTATGGCAGGGAACTTACCGTGGTGCGCTGAACACGGGTGGTAACAAAACGTTTGTCCTCGGTGAGTCTGGTCATATTGCGGGCATCGTGAACCCTCCAGCTAAAAATAAGTATGGTTATTGGTTGAACGATAATTTGGATGACTCTGCTGATGAGTGGTTGAATAACGCGGAACACAAAGAGGGATCGTGGTGGACACACTGGAACGAGTGGTTACTCCAATTCAACCCTAAAGAGCAAGTTGAGCCTTTCCCTATTGGCTCAGAAAACCATCCGGTTATTGATGAAGCGCCAGGACAATACGTCAAACAGGTTCTGCCAGTAAAAGAATCTTAAACAACTCCCTATAGCAGTAAATCTTAGCGGCCTTTATGGTCGCTTTTTTATGTATGATTGCTTGTTTATGGTTGGTAAGCACCATTGAGCAATAAATAAAAAGCGCCGAGCATTTGCTCGGCGCTCAGTGTCAACAAATAGGCTAGTTGACGAGTAGAGATGCGTTACGTTACACCTCTTTATCCTTACCAAATGACAGCAGCCAGAGAGAGATTGCTGCTACCGCCACAAAGCCGGAAAGAATAATCACTGGCATAGCACTGTAGCCAAGGATATGCCAAATTACAGATTCTAATGTACTCATGGTAAGTCTCCTTAGTGCCAGCCTTCAACGCCGCTCATGTCTGGTAGTTTGTGCGCAATACCTTTGTGACAGTCTACACATGTTTTCTCGCCTGAAGCGAGAGCGGTGGAGTGCTGTTCTGCCGCACGTGATCCTTGCTGAGAGTAATCCATGAAATCAAACTCATGACAGTTACGACATTCAAGAGAGTCATTCTTTTTCATACGTGCCCACTCTCGCTCTGCGAGGTGTCCACGACGCTCTTGGAACTTCTCTGGCGTATCGATCGTCTTCGTTACGAAGTGTGCAAATAGCTCTTTAGATGCCTGTACTTTACGAACGATCTTATCCGTCCATTCATGAGGAACGTGACAGTCTGAACAAATCGCACGAACACCAGAACGGTTGGAGTAGTGAATTGTTTCTTGAATTTCAGCAACGATCGGCGCGTGACAGCCAGAACAGAATTCTTCTGTGTTGGTTGCTTCCATACCTGTGTTGAATGCGCCCCAAAATAGAAGGCCACCAGCGAAGCCTAGAAATAAAACCACACCAGCGGCAGCTTTACTCGGGCTCGACAGTCTCTTCCAAAACGCTTTAAGTATTTTCATAAGTAACCTCTTAGTACTCGCGTTTCAATTACTGAAGCGAATCGACTGCCTTAAACTCGTTTTCCACTAGTGGTTTTGCATCCGTTTGTGGAACGTGACATTGCAAACAGAAGTAACGACGTGGAGACATATCTGCCAGTACCGCATCTTCTCTGTTTACATAGTGCGTTACGCTAATTTTAGTCGCACCTGACTCTTTTGCATTTTTCCAGCTATGACATGCAAGACACTTGTTAGCATTTAACGAAATTTCGTAGTGACGAATGCTGTGTGGGATCAACGGTGGTTGATAAACATAGCTGTCTTCAACAATTTGATCTTTAGGGAAGTCTTTGAACTCGTCTGCTGGACGCGTATCTTCCAATTGAGACATTCCACGTAAAGATTCTAGACCACCAATACCACCAGGATTATCCAACTCAGCTTGCGCAATGCCTGTCACTAACGCACCTACAGATAAAACTGCGACAAGTAATTTTTTCATCATTTCATCTCCGCCTTTATGGCTTAAATTCTTTATTAGGCCGCCATAATGACGGCCGTAGCATTCAGTATCTGAAGGTTAAGCAATCTTAGTGATTTTGACTGGGCACTTCTTAAAGTCTGTCTGTTTAGACAGTGGATCAGTCGCATCTAGGATAAGCTTGTTAATCAAAATACGTGCATCAAAGAACGGTACGAATACCAAACCTTTTGGCGGACGGTTACGACCGCGAGTTTCAACACGAACGCGTACTTCACCGCGTTTGTTTGCCATGAGTACTTCTTCACCACGACGAACATTGCGTGCTTTTGCGTCTTCTGGGTGCATGTAACACACTGCATCTGGTACTGCTTTGTATAATTCAGGTACACGACGAGTCATGGTGCCTGTGTGCCAATGCTCAAGAACACGACCAGTACATAACCACATATCAAATTCATCGTTCGGTACTTCTGGTGGCGCTTCGTATGGCGCGGAAATGATCTTCGCTTTGCCATCAGCATTGCCGTAGAAGTCCCAACCAGAACCTTCTTTTGCGTATGGGTCTGAACCTTCTTTAAAGCGCCACTGTGTTTCTTTACCATCAACAACAGGCCAACGTAGACCACGTACTTGATGGTAGCGGTCGTATGGAGCCAAATCATGCCCGTGACCACGGCCAAATGTTGCGTATTCCTCAAACAGACCTTTTTGAACATAGAAACCGAAGTGGTGAGCATCGTCATTCAGTTCACGAGCTTCTTCGATAGGGAATTTGTCGACGTTACCATTGCGGTAAAGTACGTCGTACATTGTTTTACCACGGTATTGAGGCGCTTTCGCTAGAAGCTCTTCAGGCCATACTTCTTCCATTTTGAAGCGTTTCGAGAACTCCATTAGTTGCCAAAGGTCCGATTTTGCTTGACCGACTGTGCCCACTTGTTGGTACCAAGCTTGGGTACGACGCTCTGCGTTACCGTAAGCACCTTCTTTTTCAATCCACATTGCGGTAGGAAGAATAAGGTCTGCTGCTTGTGCTGTTGCTGTCGGGTATGGGTCAGACACAACGATGAAGTTTTCTGGGTTGCGGTAACCTGGAAGACGTTCTGTGTTGATGTTTGGACCGGCTTGCATGTTGTTGTTACATTGAACCCAGTAACAGTTCAGAACGCCGTCATTCAGCATACGGTCTTGCAATACGGCGTGGAAGCCAGGTTTTGGTGGAATCGTACCTTCTGGCAGTTTCCAGATGTCTTCTGCAATCTTACGGTGTTTAGGGTTAGCAACCACCATGTCCGCTGGTAGGCGGTGAGCAAACGTACCAACCTCACGAGCGGTACCACATGCTGATGGTTGGCCCGTTAGTGAGAATGGGCTGTTCCCCGGAGTCGAGATCTTACCGGTTAGTAGGTGGATGTTGTAAACCAAGTTATTCATCCATACACCACGAGTATGCTGGTTCATACCCATCGTCCATAGAGACATTACTTTCGTGTTTGGATCCGCGTATTGCTTCGCAAGCTCGATAAGCTTCTCTTTCTCAACACCAGAGATTTCAGATGCTTTCTCTACTGTGTATGGCGCTACTGATTTCTTGTACTCTTCGAATGAGATAGAAGTGAGTTTGCCAGAGTTCGGGTTCTTCGCTGCTTTTTGTAGCGGATCATCGTCACGTAGACCGTAGCCGATGTCAGTGTCTGCTTGAGTGAAGTTCGTGTGTTTGTTCACGAAGTCCCAGTTTACTGCATCGTTTTCGATGATGTAGTTTGCGATGAAGTTAGCAATTGCAAGGTCAGACTGAGGATTGAAAATGTAGCCGTGGTCTGCCAACTCAAATGAACGATGGTAGTAAGTAGAAAGCACGTTCACTTTAACGTGAGGGTGGCTTAGGCGGCGGTCAGTAATGCGAGTCCATAGAACCGGGTGCATCTCTGCCATGTTTGAGCCCCAAAGAACGAAAGCGTCTGCGTTCTCAAAGTCATCGTAACAACCCATTGGCTCATCGATACCGAATGCGCGCATGAAACCTACAACGGCAGAAGCCATACAGTGGCGAGCGTTTGGATCAATGTTGTTTGATCGGAAGCCTGCTTTCATTAACTTTGATGCAGCGTAGCCTTCCATTACTGTCCATTGGCCTGAGCCAAACATACCTACGCTTGTTGGGCCTTTTTTCTCGAGGGAAGCTTTCCATTTCTCAGCCATGATGTCGAAAGCGTCATCCCAAGAGATAGGTGTAAATTCACCATCTTTGTGGAATTTGCCATCTTTCATTCGTAGCATCGGTTGAGTTAGACGGTCTTGACCGTACATGATCTTAGAAAGGAAGTAACCTTTGATGCAGTTCAGACCTTTGTTTACTGGTGCTTCTGGGTCACCCTGTGTTGCTACCACTTTGCCGTTTTGAGTGCCAACAAGAACAGAACAGCCTGTACCACAGAAACGACAAGGTGCTTTGTCCCATGTGATTTTGGTTTGATCAGAGCTTGCAATCAGGTTGGCTGCAGATGCTGGTAGTGTCACACCTGCGACAGCAGCAGCTGATGCAGCCGCGTTTGCTTTCACAAACGCACGTCTTGTCATTTTCATACTTCACCCTCGATTTGGGAATGTTGTGTTCCAGTGTCTTCTTCATCCGTTTCTTCAAGCCCAGTTTCGATTTGGTGATAAACCAATACCGTGCTTAAGACGTTCGGTAAATTGTTAATGGCATCGATAGTGTCTGTGATGAAACCTTGGTTCTCAGTTTCAAGTACGACGATAATCTTGCCTTCAGGACTGTCACCATAGATTTCCGCATTTTCGTGTGCTTCTATCTTTTGTTTGATTTCGTCCAAATGTTCCGGCAGCACATGTACTACCAAACTTGAAATATGCACTTCATTTAGTGACATATAGCTCTCTCATTTATTTTTATTGCCTTTGGCCGACGACATTCGGCTTAGGCTGTTGTATTGCTCACATTGATGGATGAAGTCGGGCACACTGAAACACAGGCGCCGCAGCCGTTACACTCATCAAGGTCTAAATTGGGTTGTGCTACTTTCCCCAGTTCTAATTTGAACTGAATTGCCATCGGGTCGCACATATCCCCACAGCTTCGGCATTCGACATTTTGTTTTGCTAAGCAGTTATCGTTGATACTTGCTTTTGCTTGCCAAGGTTGTTCTGTTTTTGGCAAGAAAAGGGGCTCAGGACAGGCGTTTGCACATTGATAGCAAAATGTGCATTCATCGATGGAAAAATCGACCGAGGGGAATCCGCCATCACTTTTGGTTATAATCTTTGTTTCACAGGCCTCAATGCATTTACCGCAGCGAGTGCAATCGTCCGTAAACTGTTGCGGTTTAGTTAACCAAGGCAAACGTACGGCGTTGTCGGGGTGCGCTTTTCTTGCAAAGAGTCTTCTTCTGGAAAGGTCTACCACTTAGTCACCTCGAAACTTGGAACCCAAACTAAGCATAGTCCACAATTTTCATTAATAAACTGTCATTTAAACTAACGAAATTGTAGTTTTTGACATATTTGTATAAATACCTCTTAGGGGGTAAATGGTATGCAATATTGTTTTGGATCAATAAATTCCGTCGCAGGTGATCACATATTGATAAAGTTGAAAGGTAATGGGTTCATTGCACGTACAAATAGGATTGTTAATGGGCGAGGAACTCAGATTGTTTAAAAATGTGAAAAAGTCAGTGACGCGCACGATTGCGTCCGCGATGCTTCTTATTTTGCTGCTCTCAGTCGCTACGACTGGTTTTGCGATTTTTACGTTAGCGTCCAGTTTGAACGATGCTGAAGCCGTCAATGTTGCTGGCTCGATGCGAATGCAAAGCTACCGTCTGGCGAATGATATTCAGGTTAAATCTGTTGACTATTCTTCACATATTGACGCATTTGAACATTCGATATATTCACCTTCAATGAAAGCGCTTCAGCATTGGTCTGTGCCTGAAGACATCACTCACGATTACTACCGTCTTATTATCAGATGGCATGAACTCAAGGCGGTGCTGAGAGGAGACAACCCGGCAGAATATCAACTCCTAGTGGCCGGTTTTGTTGAACAAATCGATGAGTTTGTATTTAAGCTGCAAAGCTTTTCGGAGCAAAAACTGATTAACTTAGCCTGGATCGGCGGGTTAGGGTTGGGTGGCATCCTTTGTGTCAGTATGTTTGTCGTTCATTTTGTGCGCCTCGAAGTTGTTCGGCCTCTGCGTGCCTTAGTTTTTGCTAGCGAGCAAATTAAAAATCGCTCATTCAATATATCGCTCAATGTATCTAGCGACAATGAAATGGGAATACTGACTCGAACCTTTAACCGGATGGCGACAGACCTTGGTAAGTTGTACCGAGGATTAGAACAAGCGGTTGATGAGAAAACACGTAAATTGCAGCATGCCAACCAGTCTTTAGAAGTGCTGTATGACTCGTCAAAAGAACTCACGGCGTCGCGTATTAATCAAGACAATTTCCAGGCGATTTTGCAGCATATCGTCAGTCTTGAGGGCATTAAAGCGGTCAAACTTGAAATCGAGCAGCTGGGAGAACCGAGCTGGATATTGATGGAAGGAGAAGAATGCTGCCAAGATTGTGATGAAGATTGCCACGGTAAAGCCCTGATGCTAGATGGTGAGCACTTGGGCTATTTATATTGGAAAGCAGGGTTACCTTGTCCGAACGAGGCTCTTATTGACAACTTCGTGCAGATTTTATCACGCGCCGTGTATTACAATCGGGCGCAGCGCCAAGCAGAACAAATTCTGCTGATGGAAGAGCGAGCCACTATTGCTCGGGAGTTGCATGATTCATTGGCTCAAGCACTCTCTTACTTAAAAATTCAGGTCGCTTTGTTGAAGAGAAGCGTAAAGAACTTGCCTGACGAAAAGGCGATCGCGCAGGCTAATCAAGTTATTGCCGAGCTAGATACGGGCTTATCTGCCGCTTATACGCAGTTACGCGAGTTACTGACGACGTTTCGTCTTACGATTAAAGAGGGCAGTTTTGGCCAAGCATTGCAAGACATGGTTGAAACGCTCAGTGAACAAACTGCTGCGGACATTACGCTAAAAAATAGACTTTCATCAACTGAACTGGATGCACATCAGCAGGTTCATTTACTACAGTTGATAAGAGAAGCGGCAATTAATGCTATCAAACATGCGCAAGCAGATAATATTCACATTCAATGTCTCGATAATGATGGAAAAGTCACAGTAACCGTTAGCGACGATGGAATAGGCTTTGAACATCAAGACGAAAAATTAAATCATTACGGTATGAGTATCATGCAAGAGCGGGCCGCTAGACTGCATGCCGATCTTCACATCGAAGCATCGATAAACAAAGGTTGTACCGTAAAATTAGAATTCCAACATAGTAAGGAAGTAAACAGTGACAGTGTGTAAAGTAATGCTGGTGGATGATCATCCACTCATGCGAAGAGGTATCCACCAGCTTTTAAGCTTTGAGCCTGAGTTTGAGGTCATTGCAGAAGCAAGTAATGGCGCGGATGCAGTAGCGAAAGCGCATGAGCTGGAACTGGATCTTGTACTTCTTGATCTTAATATGAAAGGCATGTCTGGCCTTGATACTTTGCAAGCACTGCGTGCAGATGGCTGTGAAGCCAGAATTGTCATTCTAACCGTTTCGGATAGCCCAGCAGATATAGAAGCAATAGTTCGAAGTGGTGCCGATGGCTATTTATTGAAAGACACTGAGCCTGATGAGTTGGTTGAGTTGCTAAAACAAGCGCATCAAGGGGACAAGGCATACAGCCAAGAAGTTTCTAAGTATTTGAGTGAACGTTCAGAGCAAGAGGACGTGTTTGATACACTGACCGATCGTGAATCGCAGATCTTAAGAGAGGTGGCAAGAGGTTTCCGCAACAAGCAAATTGCCGATCGTCTTTTTATCTCTGAGTCTACGGTTAAAGTACATATGAAGAGTTTACTTAAAAAGCTTCAAGTTCCTTCTCGTACTGCAGCAACCGTCCTTTATCTTGAGCGCTTTGGCGACATCAAATAACATTGTTGGATTTGAATCTGTAATAATAAATAAAATCAAACAGTTATATTGATTCTGACGAATAAAAAAAACCGCCTGTTAGGCGGTTTTTTTACTTGTCTGGGCGAATAGAGTACAAGTCACTGTTGTGCTTACCACACTCCAAATAGTACTGATAAGCCACTTTTTTGCTTTCAGCAATGACTCTCATGCAGTGCATTTTCCCCTGTTCAAAATATCGAATCTCATATTCTACACTGGTATCAAGTTGCTCAGCGGCTGCCATACTTCGCCTCCATAAACCATCCAAAAAACATCCATGCAAATTATATGCCGTTATAGGGAGCGTCGTTCGGTACGTTTTTTAGCCGATAATTGCGCTCTAACTCACTTTTTTGCGGATAGCTGTGATCAAAAAGTTAATTTCAAACTCTATATATTATTAAGGTGGCAATCAATATTTGTCACACTGGTGTAAGTTTGCCGCAATACTAAGTGATACAGGTTGAGTATAGAACTTAATCAACAGAAAAGGGAATACGAATAAGTGACTAAATTAAAGGACTTGGATTCAAGTACGAAGTGCGACACCTCTGAACATAAAAACAGTGAGATGCGATAATCATGAAGTTTGCTCCCGC
>NZ_JAWPOP010000467.1:0-697 GCF_033344345.1 Vibrio sp. 1978 | reverse complement strand
CTGATTGCGGCGGTTGCGTATAAAGAGTCCGGATTTAATAACAACTTAGTCGGCACAAGAGGCGCAGTGGGCATAATGCAAGTCTTACCGAGCACCGCGCGCGATCCAAACATCAACATCAAAAATGTTCGACAACTCGAAAACAACATCCACGCAGGAGCGAAATACCTAGCGTTTTTACGTCGGCAGTACTTTGGCGATAAGGCCATTACGGCTGAGAACAAAATTTACTTTACCTTGGCGGCTTACAATGCAGGCCCAGGTAATGTCGAGAAAATGCGCAAGCGAGCCGCACAGCAAGGCTACGACCCCAACGTTTGGTTTAATAATGTCGAAGTGGTCATGCGAAAAAGCCTCAGCTCAACGGTCAGTTATGTGACCAGCGTGAACCGTTACTACGTCATCTATAAGCAACTAGAGAGCTTAGACCTCGCCAAAACACTAGAAAATGTGCTGCTGATTCCTGATGACCCGATCTTTATGACGCCAATAAGGAAAATCACTCAAACGCCAGATACAAAAATGCCGCTTGTTAATTAAGCGGCATTTTTATTATTCAGTGTACTTTGAAATTGCAGAGTGATTAATGTCACATTTTCATTCTAGTTAAAATTTAACCACTCTAAAAAACAGGCTGAACAACATCCCTAAAAACGAAGGCGTTTTCAGCTGAGTACTCTATCCAATCTAATGATTT
>NZ_JAWPOP010000466.1:0-699 GCF_033344345.1 Vibrio sp. 1978 | reverse complement strand
GAGTCGCGCTCTAAAACTTTAGTGCTGCCGTAGCCGATTGTGCTGCCTGCAGGGAAGAAGTGCAGTGATGCTACGCGTGTTTTGAAAGACACGATGCGCTCGTAAGGTAGGGTTGCAGGGTAGTCACCGTACAGCATGCCGCCAGGACGAACCATATCCAGATGTGCTTCAGGCAGATTTAGCGTGATGTAAGAGTTAGCCACGTGCAGTGTGATGTCTTTACGTTTCAGACCTGCGCTGTCCATTAGCCACTTTGTTTCTACTTTGAAACGGTCAACCTTGCGGCGGATTTCATCAAGACCTTCATTCGGGAAGTGGGTCATCATACCTACGATTTTTAGGTTAGGATCGCTTGCGATTTCCACACCTTCAACCTGACCTTCATACGTTGTCAGATCCAGACCATTACGACCCATGCCTGAAGTATTCAGAGCAAGGTGAACAGGAATAACGGTATTGTAGTTGTATGCAATCTCGATGATTTGATCTGCCTGCATCTTAGTGCCAATCAGCTCTTCGATTTCGTACTGTACGCCGTTTTCAATTTCGTTGCGGCTAGCCGCACGGACACGCATGATCTTGCCTTCGAAGCCGTGCTCACGCACTACGCGAGCTTCTTTATTACTGGTGCTACCCACACATGCAACGTTGTTTGCGATGATGCTAGGCATCAGGCCTGCGATACCGTTACCGTATGCG
>NZ_JAWPOP010000465.1:0-699 GCF_033344345.1 Vibrio sp. 1978 | reverse complement strand
CGTTTTGGCCATTTCGAGCACCTTTTCTATACCAATCAATTGGCAGAGCAAAAGTTGCTGGCGGACAAAGTCATCGAGTGGCACTTTGCTGATTGTGCGTCGGCAGAGAAGCCATACGCTGCAATGTTTGGTGAAATTGTTCAGAAAACAGCGGACATGATTGCTTACTGGCAAGCGTATGGGTTTGCTCATGGCGTGATGAACACCGATAACATGTCAATTCTCGGGCAAACCTTTGATTACGGGCCATTTGGTTTTCTCGACGATTATGAACCGGGGTACATTTGTAACCATTCTGATTATCAGGGGCGTTATGCGTTCGAGCAGCAACCGCGAATTGCCCTGTGGAATCTTTCTGCTTTGGCACATGCCTTATCACCGCTCGTCGAGCGAGAAGATTTAGAACAGGCACTGAGCCAATTTGAAGGGCGTTTAAGCCAGCAGTTTAGCTGCTTGATGCGCAGTAAGCTGGGTTTGAAAACAAAAATTGCAGAAGACGGACGTTTGTTTGAGTCGATGTTTGAACTGCTTAATCAGAATCATACCGACTACACGCGATTCTTTAGAGCGTTGTCCAACCTCGATAAACAGCCAGCGCAAGAGGTCATTGATTTGTTTATTGACCGGGAAGCCGCCCAAGCGTGGCTTGATTTGTATTTGGCTCGATGTGAGCTGGAGGTAGATGAAATTGGTGAGCCG
>NZ_JAWPOP010000464.1:0-699 GCF_033344345.1 Vibrio sp. 1978 | reverse complement strand
TGCAACAAATAGTCGAGGTCAATTTGATCAACAGAAGGGAGTAATTGCCTTTCGCTGTTCTCAAGCCCTAAATCAGCAACGAGTAGGGTATTGTCTTCACACATGACAATTGCTCGCTGAATCACATTACGCAGCTCACGTACATTTCCAGGCCAACGATGTTTAAGCAGTTTTGCTTTCACTTCTTCGGACATGTTGTGTACTTGACCATGAGATAAATCTGTTAAAAAGTGCTCAGACAGCATCAAAATGTCTTTGCCTCTTTTTCGAAGTGGAGGAATGGTTAGCGGTAATATATTGAGTCGATAAAATAGATCCTCCCTAAATTCTCCTTGTACGACTTCGCTTTTTAAATCCACGTGGCTGGCGGCAATCACACGACAATCAACATCGATAAATTTATCCGCACCTACTTTGTGTATTTGTTTGCTTTCTAAAAAGTGAAGGAGATGTATTTGAAGATCCGAAGGCATATCTCCAATCTCATCGAGAAATAAAGTGCCTTTGTGTGCTTTTTGAATAAAACCAATCCGGTCAGAAATGGCACCTGTAAATGCACCTTTTTCGTGGCCAAAAAGTTCGGAAGCAATCAAGCCACTTGGAATCGCACCGCAGTTAACCTCTACAAAGGGTGATGAGCGTCGACTAGATAACTGATGGATGAGTCGAGCACACAACCCTTTACCCACACCAGTTTCA
>NZ_JAWPOP010000463.1:0-699 GCF_033344345.1 Vibrio sp. 1978 | reverse complement strand
GATGAACGCGGTCACGATGAAGGGGATAAAGTCATTTGTAGCGTCGCAGAAACGTTACTACGTGAAGTACGCACTACGGATTTTGTTTCTCGTGTTGGTGGTGAGGAGTTTGCGGTGATCATGCCTCATACCACAGTCAAAGAGGCCGAAGTGGTGCTCAATCGTTTGCGAGTCGCGGTTCAGCTGCGAAGCAATATGACCGTTACCGTCAGTGCGGGTTATAGTGACCTCACTGCCGACCGAACTCGAAGCTATAAGTGCGCAGATATCGCGCTGTATGAATCCAAAAGCGCTGGTAGAAACTGCGTTTCTTTGTGTCATAGCATTGATGATATTGCTTAGTTCACATGAGCGAGAGAACCGTTTATACCAAAAAGAAAAAATCGGGATATACCCGATTTTTCGTTAATAAGCGAGTTGATTTGGCGTGACGTTTATAGCGGGTTGTCGATGGCGGTTTCGACACATTGCAACGACTTCAACAAATAACGATCCAGAAACTGCACCGCATCGTCACTATTTTTAGACAGCGATAACTTCATGATCATCTCTTGTTCATCGATATTGCAGTGACCTTGATTGTTCGTTCCTAGCACTTGCATAGCAAAGTAATGGTAACGCTTGATCTGGTTTAAAATATCTCGGAAGAAGGTAAACAAATTGTGCGAGTTTGCCCCCTCAAGCAACGCCTCAAGAAAG
>NZ_JAWPOP010000462.1:0-701 GCF_033344345.1 Vibrio sp. 1978 | reverse complement strand
GCTTCGTTAACCAGCAGTTGTAACGGCGCAAGTTAGCCATTAAGGAGCTCATAATGAAACGTATCTGTTTACTTGCGCTGATCACAACCATGTCTGGCTGTGCGATGTTAGAACCCATCGAAACGGATGAAGTGACGCAAGCGACTACCGTTGTGGATGCGGTTGAAGGCGATAAGTCGAAAGACGAGAGTAGCGGCATCGTTGATACACTGCGCGGCAGAAATGATCCGGTTGCTGGTGATCCAGCTTGGGCTCCAATCCATCCAAAACAAAAGCCTGAGCATTATGCTGCGGCGACGGGTTCTCTGTTTAGCCCAGAGCACATTACCGATTTGTATGATGACTCTAAACCTCGCGGCATTGGCGACATCATCACAGTTACGTTAGATGAAACCACCAGTGCGACGAAGAGCGCTAACGCGGATTTGTCGAAAACCAACGAAGCGCAAATGGATCCGTTACAAGTGGGCGGTGAAGAGCTGAAAGTAGGCGGCAAGTACAACTTCTCGTATGACTTAAACAACACCAACACCTTTGCTGGCGACTCTTCTGCGAAGCAGAGTAACAGCATCAGTGGTTACATTACGGTCGAAGTGATCGAAGTGCTGGCAAACGGCAACCTCGTGATCCGCGGTGAGAAGTGGATGACGCTAAATACGGGTGACGAGTACATTCGCTTAAGCGGCACAATTCGTCCTGAT
>NZ_JAWPOP010000461.1:0-701 GCF_033344345.1 Vibrio sp. 1978 | reverse complement strand
AATTTTTTGTTATGGATAAATTCATACTTGTAATGTTTGTTTTTTGAACTATTATGACGAAGTGTCAATTGTGACGGTTCGTCAAAAATGGTGACGTTCCTGTTTTACATAATCGTGTTACAATTATCAGGAGTGTGTGGGTATACGGATCAAAGGATTATGTTTAACTTTCGCTGTAAAAAGGATGGTAAGCGAGACGGGTGTCGTGTCTCGTCCGGGCTAACCAAAAAGCAACAAGCGATTGCGGATAGAGAAGTTGAGCTTATTCAACTGGCTAAGTCACTCGTCCAAGAGCAGGGGTTTGCGAACCTCACTATGGATAAGCTGACCTCGGCTAGCTCTTATTCTAAGGGCACCATCTACAATCATTTTTGCAGCAAAGAAGACGTAATACTTGCGCTTTGTATCCATTCGTTAAAAAGCGAAGCGATATTTTTCGAGCGCACGGCAAACTTCGATGGCAATACTCGAGAGAAAATTATTGCGATGCATGTAGGCTATCGTATTTACGCTCGAATGGAGCCAGTGCTGTCGACTTGCGCGATTGTAGCTAAAACGCCTTGGGTGTTGGAAAAAGCATCACCTGAACGTTTGAATGAGCTGAATCGGCTAGAAGAAGAAGTGATTTCCGGTGCAGATGCGTTGGTAAATAATGCAGTAGAGTGCGGAGATCTAAAGTTTTCTCCTGCTATAGGTGCGGA
>NZ_JAWPOP010000460.1:0-701 GCF_033344345.1 Vibrio sp. 1978 | reverse complement strand
GTCCAGCTTACCCGTGTGCGAATCTCGATAAAGAAATGGATACGCTTCATCACTGCTGCTGTACGTGATCGTTAAGTTACTTTTATGATTACGACGGTATGCCACCAGCAACTTGTCGTTGATGTGATACGGGTTTTTTGATGCCACAGAACGAATGTTTTTACCGCTCTGCTCCCATTCAAGAATTTTGTCGATGTTGTCGATCAGTTTCTGGTTGTCTAGTGAGGCGATAAAACTCACCTCCTCTTCTTGCAGCCAATTCGGAATATCGACAATTCCTTTCACAATATCATTAGCATCAAGGTATTCGGTAATGCCCACATAGGTGTAAATCAACGCGTTAGCTTTGCCGCGTCGAACGTCATCAAAGGCTTCTAAACGCGTTTTCACATAGATAATGTTGTCGATGCCCTGCGAAGTTAGATTGTCGCAGTACACGCTACCTTCCACACACACCCATTTGATATCGCGAATATCACGATCTTTATAGCTAGCATCGCGATACCAAGCAGCGATGGTGCTGGAGAAAAAGGGTTTCGAGAACAGAAAACGCTTCTCTCTTTCTGGCGTTTTGCTAAAACCCACAGCGCCATCAATCACACCGTTTTCAACATCGTTAAGCAACGGCGGAATGTGTTGATAAGCGCGCAGTTCTAGGTTGAGCCCAAGAACCTTCGCGATGTTAGAGAGATAATCGAGGT
>NZ_JAWPOP010000459.1:0-702 GCF_033344345.1 Vibrio sp. 1978 | reverse complement strand
CTGTCTTTTGGTTCTTAACTACTCAGTCGTCCTAGAACGACGTTGTGCCTATAACTGTCAGTCACCGCGCGTATTTCCACAATTAGACTTTAGGATGAGACAGAGGGGTGTGCCGGAAAATGCTTGAAATAAAAGTAATTATGGGAGCTAGGTCAACAGGATTTATGTGTATGGCGCGGTGAGATTTGGCAGATCGCCCTTGGTGAGGCGCACAAAAACCAAGGCGGCAGAAATCGCATCTTGCAGTGCGTCGTGTTTATCTTGAATGGGCAGTTCCAGGTGCGTGCAAATTGCATACGGACTTAAGTCGAAGTAGGCATTGGGTAAATGCCGTTCTAATTTGTCGTGATAAATCTGGCTGACTTCAATCAATGGGTTTGGCAGTGGGAAGCCGAGTTGCCTTTGGCAGGCAAGGTCGAGAATTTTTTTGTCATAGCGAATGTGATATCCGACTAAAGGACGGTTGCCGATGAACGCGAGCAGTTTCAGCAACGCTTCTTTCTCGCTGATACCATCAGCCAGATCTTGGTGGCGAATTTTATGAATTTTCACTGACCCAGAATCTAACGATTGGGGTGCACGTAAGCGTACTTCAAAAGGCTGACTGGTAAGGATGCGGTTGTCGATGATTTTGGTTGCCGCGATGGTTACCAACTCAGCACGGTTCGGATCAAGGCTGGTGGTCTCACAATCTAGAGACAC
>NZ_JAWPOP010000458.1:0-702 GCF_033344345.1 Vibrio sp. 1978 | reverse complement strand
GTGATGTACGCATCATCAATGGCGGCACTGCGGTAAAAGTAGAGGCGAACCGTTGGTTACTTGTTGTGACAGAAGAAGCGGCGCAAGCACTGATCGAAAACAGCGATGCTACGCTGACAACACGCGAGCTTTGGACTCGGTTCGACATTGAATCTGCACTGCCATTCGTTTCTGCCACAGCGCAAAACGAGCACATTCCACAAGCCTTGAACATTCAAGCCCTAGGTGGCATTAGCTTCACTAAAGGCTGTTACACAGGCCAAGAAACCGTAGCTCGAGCGAAATACCGCGGCACAAACAAGCGCGCTATGTACATCGTGAAAGGCGCAACGTCGACCGCGTTAAACGATGATGCGATTGAACTAGAACGCAGCGTAGGCGACAACTGGCGCTCAGTCGGCACGTTACTGGCTCACTATCAATTCAGTGATAACCAAGCTATGGGTTTGATCGTGTTACCAAATAATCTGGATGACGACACTCGCCTTCGTTTGACGTCTCAGCCTGATTGTGAATGGACCATCGCAGAATTGCCTTACAGCCTTGATGATGAATAATGCCATTCATACTCCTTTGATGCAGTTTCTTGCCGACCAAAACATCACGTTTCGTCTGCTTCCGCATCAAAGACCAGCTACAACAATTGAGGATGCCGCGCAACAACGCGGCATTCGCCCTTCTCAAATGGTCAAAGCGATATTG
>NZ_JAWPOP010000045.1:0-14092 GCF_033344345.1 Vibrio sp. 1978 | reverse complement strand
CGTTCAAATACGCCAGCATCCCGCCACTCCTGAAATCGGCGATGAGCAGAGCTTGACGAGCATATACCGGTGGCATTTAGCGCATTCCACTGGCAACCCGTCCTGAGTACGAAGAAAATGGCGTTCATTGCAGCGCGATTATCAACCCGCTTGCGGTGCGTACCCAGCGGGTGTTGAGTTCTATGTTCCGGGATGAGAGGAGCCATTTTCTCCCAGAGTTCATCACTGATTTGCCACTTATTACCTGCCATACGTTGCCCTCATAAATTATCATTATGTATTATCTGACAATTCCTTTTGGGATAGGTTCTTAGATAATAATAAGTATTGCCTAGACAAAGAAGCATTAAAAGATGGTTTTCATTGGTTGGTTCCAGACAGGGAAATAGATCCGATTAACTGGTTTAACTCAACAACATGGCAGTATGTGAACGCTGAACTTTTAAAAATAGGAGACTAAAACAGGAGTAAGACTGAAACTAGAGATGACCTTGAATTAGATAAACTATCAAACACCTCTAACCCATTCGCTTTTGAATTAACTGAAAAATCTAAGGAAAACATGCGTTCTTTGGTGAAGCATGTAGATGGTTGAACTTGGAACGAGCGTCTTGATTCCATCAACAAAAAAGATGGTAATTAATATGATGTATCGTGGCTAGACATCAACAATGATCTTTATGGTGCGGGAAAGTGGTTTTATGAGCAAGCTAAAGAAGAAGCAACGCCTTCTCATAGGCGAGATTTACATGCGCTTGTCAACTATGAATACACAGGCGATTTTTTGTCGCTGAAGTAATGGGAAAATCGAAAATATGAAAATACAGTTAGTAGCTACGATCTTAGCTGCTCTTTCCTTGCAAGCTCAAGCAACGACTCAAGAAGAAATGGTAATCGAATTAGGTCATTCTATTGCGCTAAGTTTACTTGATGCAAAGTTGGAATTGGCTTGTGACTCCAACATTAACAACCTAGGTGAAATTACTCTCAAAGTTAATCAGGAGTGCGTTTCAACAATCAACAAACTTCGGTCAACGTTAGAGACAGAGCCGACAGCAGTAGACTTGGTTAAACAGGTTGATTCTTTTATGGATTCAAATTCTATCCCACTCACTAAGTAACTTGAGAGTATTGGAAAAATCGAACTTGTGCAAAAGGCATTTAACAGGTTGATTTGAGTGCCTTTGATAGAAGTAGTAATAACAACTTGGAGTGCAAACTTTGTCAAAGAATGAAATGCAATATGCAGTATGGCAGATGCCCCATACCGAAAAAGATTTAGCTGTTTTGGTAGATGCTGCTGAGTTACCTATTCTAGATCGTGGAGAGGAGGGTGTGCTAAACCCTGACACACCATTAAATGATGATCATTTAAAACTAAAGTTGGTTTACGGTGTGCTCATGTCCAATAACCTTCGAGGTTTACAAAACTATGAAGGGATGAATCACTTAGTTGATGTCCATCAGGATAAATGGTTAGTTCATCTAAAGCCAAACGATGATGAGGATAAACCATTAGAAGCAATCTATCTTGGATTTGAAGATATGATGGTTTTGCATTGCAGGGGATTAAGACAAGGTGATTTTGCTTTCGCTGCTCTTATGGGTCTACCTGATAGCTTGGAACTTCATTCAGATAAGCTGTGGGGTGTAACATCGTTCCTTCGTTTACATGATTTAGACATGGCTACAAACCTAATTAATCGAGAAATCATCATTTCGCTAGTCGAAGAAGAAGTTGTCGAGGCAGAACTAACTAAAGAAAATTGGAAATCATTTGTTAACGAGGGACTGGCAAAGTCTTTAGCTAAAAAAGTAGGTTAATTAGGATAGGGAACATATTAGCTCATAAAAACCTTAGATTTACCTTTTAGAACCGTAAAAATGCTTCAAAAATAAGAACGCAGACCTTAAAGAAAAAGTTAAGACAACGACCAAGGACTAACAAGAAATGAAAATAGTATTAGCTAAAGAAATTAGTGATAGCCTGAGTGAATATACAAATGCCGATAGCTCCATCTGCGTACAACAAGTTACCTTATGGTTTGATGTGATTGCTACAGAGTTGGAGCTAACTGAGGTATCTAAAGAGAAACTAAACTATATCACTACTCCTTCAATTATAATCAAGTTGAGCCAATCTAATCAGCGCATACATGACCTATTATTGGGGGTTGCTGGGTATCCAAATTTAGATAAAGAAGAAGCAGAATTTCAAGTTAAGTGTAGGCTATCAGTCCTGAAATCCGCATGGATGCACAGAGCATACGGTTTGACGTTGCAAGATGCTTTCACTGATGGAGAACTATTCTTTAACGCTCTCATCAAGATGTAGGTAACACCTTATGTTAGACAATATATTAGCTAGATATTGGCAACCTAAAGGAACCTCTTTACATAAGCACCATTTACAAGCAATTGTCATCGGTTTTGTATTAAGTCTAGTGTTACTTTTCGTTGGCGTTATTAATCGTGAAATGGCTTTTTCAGTGATGATCTTGATTGTCGTACTCCAGTTCTTAGGGATGTGGTTGGCTAGAAAGAGATTTGGTAATAGAAATCCCAATAAAGTTGGATATAAAGAGTAGTTCCTGCTGGATAGAGATAGTTACGAGCCATTGCAGATCTGGTCATATAACCAAGCCGATAAAGCCAAAAAAGAAGTCCCCAAATTGGTTAGGAAGCTACTTGCTCGCACTCAGATACATCGTGCTTGGTTACAAAGCGCAACTGGCTCATTTCAGTTGCCAGTTTTAGAGCGAATTTAACGTTGGAAGATAGTATTGGAATTAGTAACTTAGATTAGAAACCAACTCACCTATGACCCTGATAGTGGCATCATCCAGTGGAAAAAGTTGGGCAGAGGCCGCCGAGCTAATCTAGTTGCGGGATGCGTCAAGCGGAAGAAAGGCAACGTGTGGCGCAGAATTGTCATTGACGGTAAAGAGTACACATCTGGTCAAATCGCTTGGTCAATAATGACTGGTCATTTTCCTGATTTCATCATCGATCATAAAGATGGTGATTCTCTAAATGATAAATGGAGCAATTTACGTAGGGGGACAACTGCGTTGCTCAGAGAAATTTAGCTAGAAGTCGCCGCAACAAAACTGGTGTGACTGGAGTGAAACAGATCAATGGCTACTTTGTCGCCTACATCGGAGTGGGTAATAAGCAAAAGTACCTTAGTAGCACAAGTGACTTTTTTGAGGCTGTTTGCTTAAGAAAGCGAGCAGAGAAACAGTACAAATACAGCCCTAGACATGGGCTGTAATCAACATTGGAAAAAACATGCCAGAACCAAAACCTAACCACCGGAAGTTCGCGGACTTTATTACTAACGTTTCAGCCCTTGCTAGTGCCTATTTCTTAGTCCGATTTGTCCTAGATTTTTCTCTAGAAACTCTAATCGAGAATGAAAATTTAATGTGGTTCTTCATTTTCGCTTTTATTACTGCAGTGTATGGTTTTATCTACGGAAAAAACGGCAAAAAATGAGATTGTAAACAACTAGATTGTGTAAAAGGTATTGAATTACACCTACATGCTTATGACAACTGTCAAAATAGGCGATTCAAATGGATTAATGCCATCAGAACAACTTGATAACAAAGAGGGAGCCATGTTCAACATAAGAACTAGACACTCGTATGGCCACTAGAAGAACTGGGGGTGGTGCTTAAAGGTCAGTAAACCCGACTAAAACTGGTGATGCTGTTGGAGAGCTAAGTGATCTCTTAGATGTTGCCCTATACAACCGCCCATGTACAAGCAGAAGCGTAAGATAGATAAGCTAGTTAAGACGCTGCTGAAACCTAAAAAGAAACATTAACTGGATAAGGAAAACTGTATGACAAGTGTATATAAACTGATATGCGAGCGAGCCTATTTTGTTGGGTATGAGCAGCTTTTCTTGCCAAGAAGTTTTAGGCGGCTGGTTGCTAGAAGTGAGTTGCACAGAGCTTGGTTAGCAGGTAATCAAGGTAATATCGGTGCGACCGATGGCGTTTTGTATCGGAAATGGTTTACTAACCGCAAGCATCATACAAATGCCACTATTAAACAGCTATGGCGTAGCATAAATCGATAACCCGAAACATCAGTATTTATAAGCAACAGAAAAAGAAAGAAGCCACATCTTTACTCATAATCGCTCGCCATCCTCTACTGTTCACCTGCCCACGTTATAAAGATATCAATCGGAAAAGTACTCAGTTCGATCTTGGTATAAGCGCTTACTTAACGCCTCTCCAAATTATTCCTTGTTAATCATCCCAATTATTATGATAATTGGGGTATTGTAAAATATCCACAAATGACATATATAGGTGAGTAATGTTCATAGGTGTTAGTAGAAGCCATCAATGGCGTTTATCAGAACCACCAGAACCATCTGATGATAAAGACTTTCAACTAAAAAGGGTGGAGTTTTTATCAGATGTTGACTATCGATGTACTGATTGCCATTTTCGTTCAGAAAAGTATCAACATGTTCATCACAAGGATGGGAATCACAAACATAACGAAATCATTAACTTTGAGTGTAAATGCCCTCTATGTCATATGTGTGAACATCTGGGTTTTGTTGCAGATAATAAACTTGCCACTTTAGTTTTTTGTCCCTCTTTGACCCAGGAGGAGCTCAATGCTTACGTTCGAATATCTTGGGTTGCAAATTACTTAGCAAAAATCCAAGGTCCAGAAAAATGCGGTACTACGCTTCTGCGTATTGCACGCGATACAGGGCTCTGGATCGAGCTCCTTTCTGCTACGGCGCAGCAAGTAAGTCAAGTGTACAAAATAACCAACATTAGGGCACTAGCTGAAGACTTTCGTGCTATGGATGACAAAGAGTATTCCGAACGTCAGTTAAAGTACCCTCATTTAAGGTTGCTGTTTACTCCAGATCCCTTTTCTCGAGAGATAGAGGAGTGGAGTAGGAACCAAGACTTCTTTTCAGATTTCTATGACCCAAACAATTGGCCAGAAATAGTGAACAACCATATCTCTAGTTTAGAAGGATAGGATATTAATGAACACATATGGCGTAGCGATATTCAACGATGAAAAAAAACCTAGGAGTGGATTCTCTTGTGTCGATGGCAAGGTGAAGGAGTTTAGTTCCTATTCTGATTTGGAGATGTCTACAATTTGGGTAACTAACATTCAACACTCTATATTTCAAAAAGAAGCCCTCTACAAAGTACCTAACCTACGTTCGTCGCAATATTTAAGGTTGTCTTTACAACAGATAATGAGGGAGTTGAATGTTAAAAAAGATATTGAAGGTATTCAACATTTAGCAAAGCTAGTTCAGTCAATTGCTGCAGATCTACAGGGTAAATTCGAACTTAATCCGGACTACCTTCGATATCGCCTTGGTGGTGAAATCCCACAATACCTGGAATCACAAGGGTTCCTACCTTCTGAACTACTAAATATAAGTGAACTCGCAGACGCTTCAGCTAAAGCGGCATTAAATGATGCGTATCAGTCATTCCAAGGTACTGTAAAGTCTGCAAACGGAAAGATCTATCATTATACCTTACCAAGGGTTGCGCATTTCGAATACTTAATGAATCAAAACTTTCCTTTGGATAACAATTGGGAAGAATTTACGTTTAGTAGCGATGGGCCAATTGTTGCTGGATATAAAAACAAAGTACTACTCCCTGATACAGAAAAAGTCATAATAGGTTTAAAGAACCTCCATAAAAATACTGCTGCAATTCTAAATATCAAAGTAAAGTCTATCGACCCAAAGCGAGCTCAAAGTTTTACCTTTGGAATCGAAGGTGTGAAATCTACAACGAGAATATGGGCTGCTCTTCCAGAGGTTATTGATATTTTACGTTACTGTGAGGTTGAAATTTTGGGAGGCCTGAAAACTAATGCTGGTAAGTTGGATGTAAGGCCTGAAATAGACCTATCAAAAAATAGATATAGTTACTCTAAAGGTGTGGTCAGTGAAAATATTTGGTGTGCCTTAGCCGATAAAGTCCACTTAGGAAGTCAAAAACAAGCTACTGGCCTGGGAGTGTACCTCAGAGCATATGACAGGATTATTTGCTCCAAACTTGCGGAAGCGTTTATGAAAGCAGGTTTCGTCGGCGGTGGGTTTGGTGTCGGTGCGGCAAGGGTTTGGTTAAGTAGCCAAGATGTAAAAAAAGCCAATATTATTGCAGAAAAATTTGGCGCAATGCCAGATATCGGAGTGTAGAAAATGGAAATTGAACCGCTAGAAATTTTCTCAGATGGTCAAATGCCCGAGACATACAAAAAGCTTCAAGATTTGAATGTGTTCGGAAAGCTTAACTCACAGTTTCATAACTCGTTTGGGGTACAGGATGTCATTAAACTAGATCAAATTGAACAGCTAGATGATGCGGATAAGAAAGCTCAAATGAGTGAATTAATCACAGCCCTATCTACAAGAAGAGTGGATACTCAACCAGTTATTGCGAAGAAAGTAAAGAGGTTAACTATCTAATGGGAGCTCTTTCATTTTTAGCGAATCTAATCGCCTATAAACCCTATGAGATTTGTCAATTAGAAACAACATCAAGCATTGACCCTCACTCACTGCTAACTCACGATGGTTCAATGGTTACCCTACTAAAGTTGAACGGGGCTTACAGGTTCTACTCAAATAAGCAGGAGCTTGCCATACTTGACTTTATGGCAAGTAGAGCTCGACAAAATTTTACAGACAGTGGAAACAGAATAGATTTTGTTATCGATATTGATTCAAGTCGTTCTGAGAGCTTTGTGAACAAGTGTCTTAATACAGTGGACTCTGTATCAAAAACGATGGGCTACCAAAATGAGAAGTTAAACAAGACTGAAAAGAGCCTCATTTCTCAGCTAATTAAGCCAGAGATGACCTATATTGTATTGACTACGACACCCCAAACTCTTGATAGACCAAACATCAAAGAGGGTAATGAAAATAGAAAAAAATTGGCAGATGAATATGGTCACAGTTTAAGCAGTAGCTCTAAGACCCAGAATCACTGGGTAGAAACGATGCAGATTTACGACCAGCATCGTTCTTTTGTTACAGAAATGACTAATATTTTTTCTGAGTACGTTCTATTCGAAAAACTAGAGTCTCATCGTGCATTAAAGGAAATCAGAGATCTTCTATACCGAGACTTTGAAAACCAGGACCGTTGGAAACCATCCACACGACAAGAATCATCTCCTAAAATAATGAGCAATCATACCTACAAGGTTGATACTGATGAGATTGGGCATAGCTCCATACATTCGCAGATAGTAGAACAGCCTTTTGAGGATGCTAAAAGACCTGACTTTAAGTTTTTCAATGGTCACTGCTATACCACGCTTGAGCGTTACTTAGTCGGGGATGAGCCTATGTTAATGAGGAGTTTTATAAACCGAGTTAACAGAGATGTTCCTATGCGTATATCGTACACTCTGGTTTCTGGCTCCCAAAGTATACAAACCTCTAAAATGACTAAATCGAGTCTCACCACATTCGTTGCTAAAACTAACCCAATATCAAGTGAAATTCTGAAAGCCTGTAATAAGACAACAAAGTTCATTCAAGAAGGAGGGTGTGCAGTAGAGTGTTATATGTCGGTGACTGTTTGGGGTGATAACGAAACGGAAACTAATACACGTTTCAAAGCCGTACAAAGTGCACTTAGAGGTTGGGGAGGGGAAAGGCAACGTATGTGCTCATTTCCTATAGAGGGCCTTTTATCCTCTTTACCTGGCTATAGCTCAAGGCCTGTTGGGAGAGCGAGTAATGACAGTATTGAAACAGCCTTCTCGTCCGCTCCAATCATACGTCCTGCCTCGCCGTGGGACTCCGGCGTATTGCTCTATATCACACCTGATGGCAAGCCATGGCCTATTGACTTTGATTCAACACAGTCACATCACTTGAATTTAGTTAGTGGATCTATGGGTTCTGGTAAGTCAGTTCAAGCTGGTGTATTAACCAGGGCAATGCATTTCTTAGCTGGAACGACATCGTTGCCTCTTATTGCGGGGGTCGACTATGGTGAGTCAATATTATTCACTGCCGAAACTGTTAGGGCAAACCTGAAGAAAGAGGATAGAGCTAAAGTAGGGGCAATCAGTCTTGCCAATGAAAAGACAAGCGCTTACAACATGCTTGAGCCACAATATGGTTACAATAAATTGGCTAAGCCGGAGAACAACACTGCGACTGCTTTTGTTACTAAGATAGTCAATGGTGGCTCGAAACAGCCAATCCACGTACAACTTGATAACTGTGTTTCAGCAATAATTGACAGTATGGTAGCAAAGGCTATTTCACAGCCTAGGAAAATTGACCCTTCGCAACCCGGCGTCGATAAAATACAGAAAGAGCTTGCTCACCATCTTGTACAAAAACATTTAAAGAGCGAGTCGTCGTACAGCTACCTAAACGCCCGTAATGCCCTATACAAAGCATCGAATGAAGAAGGTATATCTAACGCTCAACGACAATATTTCCTAAGATTGTCAAAAATAGCTCATAGGTATATTTGGCCGCTGATCTCTGACTTACCCAAAGAGGTAAAGTCGGCTGAACAGCAAAGCGCTATGGGTTCTTTCAAAGTTGGAGGAGAAAAACTACTGGACCTAATTGGTGCTTCAGTGCAGCTGATGACAGATCGATATAGCGCAATTTTAGGCTCATATCCGATGGTAGATTACTCTGACCTTTCAATGCTGTTTGTAAACGCTAAACCAGTTGTAGATTCCGCCCCAGCAGCGATGAAAAATGCATGGTTTATTCTTGCAAAAGGTCTAGCTCAAAGGCATTTCTGGGTACATGAAGATGATGTAAAAAATGATGCAGATCCTGTGTTTTATAAGCGTGCACTTCGAATTGCTCGAGCGAAAAAGCCTTTACCCAAGTATTACTTCCAAGACGAATACGAACAGGCTCAATGTCCTGAGTTAGATGAAAACTTTGATAAAGAAGTAAAAACAGCGCGTAAGTATCGTGAGATCATCACTTTATTGACACAGATGTACGAAGCTTTCCCTCCATCTATTCGCGACTTGGCTACTAATACCTTCATTTGCAACATCCCAGGTGTAGGTACAGAACGGGTGATTAAGGAACAGTTTAAGCTAACAGATGATGAGTTTGAATCTATAGAATCGTATGTCGGTAAAGCTGGAATTTTAAATGGCATGGGGCGCGGAATCTTGTACATAGGTAAGCTGAAGAAAATACAAGCGCCAATTATTCAACCTATCGTATCGGTGTTACCTCCTGGCTTAGTATGGTCATTAGCAAGTGATGCCGAAGATGTTCATGTCAGAAGAAAAGTAAAAGAGGCATTAGGTGACTCAGTACCTTATGATGAATTGAATATTGCATTAGGACAGGTTTTGTCGTTCCCAGATATGAAAGCACTCATCAAGAAGAAGGGTGAAGTCGATGATATGACTGACAAAGATGTTTACATTGATTGTATCAATAGGGTTAAAGAACATATTTTATTAAACGGAGTTGGTACGTGATAAAGAGATTTTTGGCATTTGTAACCGACTATTGTTTGATTAGCTTATTATTCGGTATTTTAGAGTTTTACGTCTTTGAACTAAATGCGTTGACTATCCAAAGCATAGGTTATTTCTATGTGTTCTTTTTCTTTACGATGATGGGCCAATACATACTTTTGAAGAGGACGTTAGGGGAAAAAATATTCAAACTTCAGGTGCAAGGAAAAGAAGGTGAGAACGTTGAGGTTTCTACTTATGTGTATCGTTTGTTCGGTACTCTAATTTGCTTAACGGTGCCGATTTTGTTCTTGATAGTTGTTTTCCCTAAACGTCGATCTCTGTCTGACCGGATGAGCTCGAGTAACGTCAAAACTCGTATAGTTTAAAGAATCTTTTCTGTGGCAATATCTATTGGCTCATCAGGGGATATTGTCATTGAGTGGTTAACACGCCATAGAGAAATGGGTGAGCGACTAAATCTATCTAAGTTATAAATCGAATCGTCAATTTGAACCATACTCCGGTAAATCACTTTTCCATGATTATTCTTCAGTTGCAAGATAAAGCTCGGCGTGGAGTAGTCCGAAGTGTTTCTTTGCATCTGAGTGGTTAGTATTTTCTGAATACTGTAACGTTTTGAGCCATTATCGATTTTAGATATTAGTGCGGTAAAAACCTTGCGTTCAAATGATGAAGTAATAGGTACCTGATTTGTCAATGAAACGATTGGTTGGATGTAAACGGTGTGTAGCTTAATTCTTTCTGAGTGCATTTGGCATAAGGTTGCTAAGACGAAATAAGGTCCTTCCACTTCTTTAAGTGCCGATTTGGCTAAAGGGCTCACCAAACGGGTAAACGACAGACACGTGTCATCAATTACTAAAGAATGTTCTTTTAACTCAATAGTATTGGTGATGAACATGCAAAATGCTTGTGGGCGTCCAGGGCCTTTCCACCCAGCCCCGGTTTTACGATAGAGTTTTGAAAAAGCGTATCTCAAACCTGTTGGTCCGATAAATATGTATTTATCAAGAGTACTACTTCCAAAGAGGATTTTATTGGCAGACCTCTTAAGTTTGAATAAGTGCTGTTCAGCCGACATAGATTTTCCGGAGAAATGCCAATTTGATAGTGTGTCGGTTAATAAATGATAATACAGCCTTTCTAACTTACTCTCTCCATGCCGTACACTGGGCGTTCGTGTTGAAGTTGACTTTGGATTAGTTGAATCAGTTCCAGTAGAAGGGAGCGCTCTGTGATAAATAAAGGTATTAAAATCTGATTCTTCGGACTCAGGCGAAATACTGAGGGATCCCCTCATAATTTCCCCAAAGCACAACCATGTTTGAATAGATTTTGAGCAAGCAGGGTTGCAGCCGCGAGCAAGTCTTCCCTCGTTATTGTGTAGCCAGAATGCCGCAAAACTTCCATCCCTAAGCGCACTGTTGAGAGTACATTTCGATTTTTGACAGTGTTAGCTTGGAAGTGCTTATCCCAACCTTGTTTCTGACCATGAACTCCAGCAAGCCAAAATGTCAGTTGAAGCATTAGGGCGATTAGCAGCATGATATCAAAGCGCTCTGAGCTGCTAGTTCGGCTATGACGGAGGCCTAAACCGTAGGCTGGGCTTTTCAAGTCTCGGAAGGTTTCTTCAATTTGCATACGCTTCGAGTAGAGCCTAACAAGTTGCTTTGGTGTTCGGATTTCAACGGGCAAGTTAGTCGCTAAAACCCATGGTTCTTTTGTCGAAGCGGAGTAGATTTTAGGTGACGGATGATGACAATTAGTCCGTGTCGAACGCTGATTTTTTCGGCCTTTAGGACGTGATTTATACAGTGCAATTTGACATGAAATTGGGTTGCTCTTAGTCAACCTCTTATAGCCTAAAGTCTTTGAGCGACTTGAGGATATGCTATGTAAGTTGCTGATAGGTTGCCAGTTTTCCGCACCTAAATCTGCATATTGCACTTTCCCTCTGACTCGACTTAACCAGTACCAACCTAGCTTTTCAACGGATTTATACCATGGCACTTTAAAGCCAGCATCACTGACAATGAGCGGTGTAGTGTTACTCGGTAGAATGCTTGCAAGGTCGGCTAGAAATTGGTCATGAGCCTTCTTTGAACATTGCTCTGAAAGCGGAAAGGCTTTCTCATAAAGAGTAATAGAACGACCATGTAGTGCCACCGAAGCCCGCAATACCATAAGCCGTTTTTGCTCACGAATATCAGACCAGTCAACAAGAACAATGGGCATCGAATTACCTGAACAGATAAAGCTGGCATGCCAACGGTATACAGCGAGTCGCTCTTTGTGCAAGTGACGATTACCTAACAATCTGTCGATTCGTTTGATGTTATGTTTTGTTCTGGCTTTCGTTGGCAGGTTACGACCAAGTTCGGTAAGAGTGAGCGTTTTACATTCAAGTAATGCGTGGCAAGCCAGCGTTAAACTGTTGAGTCGTTTTAAGTGCAATTCAGGGCAGAATTGGTAAAGAGAGTCGTGTAAAATATCGAGTTCGCACATCTTGTTGTCTGGTTATTGATTTTTCTCAGAACCATTTGATCACATGACAAGATGTGCATCTACCTTAAATTTATGATTTTTATCAAAATCATTAGGGGATTCCTCAGGGCGAAATATCTCTATTTACCGCTTCTCTGCAACCTTTTATGTCTGAGTACAAGGGACAATTTTGCAGATGTTGGCCATGCTCATAATGATTCACCATGAATATGTAATCCCCCCTTTTACGTAGATACATTGTGGCTGGTGGTGATACACAGTGGCAATTGAGTACTGAATCAGAAAGACGGAGAATTTTTAATTTGGATTGGGCTTCTGGGCTTTTAATACGATTTTTAAGCAGCAAGGAAGGTTGTTCAAAAGTGTGATGTTCAGAGTCCAAATTTTTATCAGAACTAGATACAGTTATGTGCATGCGAACACCTATTAATAGAATGCAAAAATATACCACATTAGCTATGAGGCAATACCGCCTGTAAATCATTAAACGATGACAAATTAACTACAAAAGGCAAATATATAGTATGAGATATCTTCTAGTTACAGTTCATAATTATCCCAGGTTTTACAAAAGTGACGGTGAGATAGTTCACATTGATCTAAATTATGTGGATTCCAAAACTATTTCTTCATTAGATGAAAATGGAGATTTATTTCACGTTAAAGTATCTGGAAGTCCTCCGTGTGTTCGTGATATTTGGTTAATTGATTCGGTAGATGTGGCACTAGATACATTGGCTAGTTATGGGATCTATCCATTCAAGAATAAGGCCGCAGCAAGAGCGAATGCCAAAAGGCTTGGGCTTAGTGCATTCAAGTATATTGCTGTACCATAATAATCAATGGAAGTTTATGAAAACAATTTCTAAAGCTGTTCTTACAAGCATCTTATTGGTTTCTTTTGATGCTTATTCAACAGAGATATGGCGGGGTTTAATAGTCAAACCTGAGAATAGATGTTCTCCATACGATAAATCTCAACAATACAACTATTCTCAACGAGTAGAAGATCACATAGTAAGTAGTATGGGGGGATTGATATATGGCCCTTACACTGGCAGTTACTTTGAATCTGACCGATACACAGACATTGAGCATATAGTGTCAACAAGTGAAGCACATGATAGCGGAATGTGCTCACAATCCAGTGAAATGCGCATTCAATTTGCCAGTGATCTCCTGAATCTTACATTAGCTTCACCTACTGTAAACCGTTGTGGTGACAACGGTAAGTGTGGAAAGGACGCTGGAGAGTGGTTACCCCAAAAAAACAGATGCTGGTTTGCTAATAGAGTGGGGTTCTAGGGATTTTCCCCTCTAAAAAGACATAATCCTCTGTAGACCACACCAATAAATGGCTGCGGAGGTGGTTTACTTTCAGCTTGGAGCCTAATCATCCACTATCGGCCTTGTTATTTCGCCAATATTGGGCAATTTCCCAGTATTAGTGAAGTTATACGTTCCGCTTAAGTTGATATTTTGCCACGCAACGGGCGAAACAGCACGAGTGATACCCGCTTTCTCTTCATCTCCTCTCGCTTCAAAGTGTCCCAGCAGATGACTCAGTATCGCGGAGTTGAAGTAGATGATCGCGTTGGCAAGCAATCTTGCACATTCATTCCAGATAGCGATTTCACTCTCGTTTTTGCCTCGGAACTGATCGCCATTCACCGACGCAATAGCCCGTCTCAGGAAGTGCCACGCTTCTCCCCGGTTAAGGGCACGCTGAACGTACTGCCGCAAACTGGCATTGTCTATGTAATCCAGTAAATATTGCGCTTTGACCAGTCGATTATACTCCGTCAGCGCCTGTAATGTCGGGTGCCCCGAAGGATAACCAGACAACTTTCTTACCAGCATTGCCTGTGTCGTTCGCTTTGTCTGAAGTGACAGAACAATGCGCCTAATATCCTGCCATCCCGTTTCGATGACATTCGTCCTGATGGGCTTTTTCAGGGCAAGGTTGGTGCCGCCGTGTTCATTTTCAGTTACGGCAAACAGATCATTGATGACACTACTGAACTGCGCGTATCGCGGTGCAAAACTGTAACCGCATAGATCCAGTAAGGCG
>NZ_JAWPOP010000457.1:0-703 GCF_033344345.1 Vibrio sp. 1978 | reverse complement strand
GATTTTTCGATTGATCGTGAGCAAACCTGCCCGACAATTGAAGAGTACGAACAGTACGAAAAAGACAACCCAAACTGGGGAATGCCATTTGGTATGCCGAATCTAACCAACAGCGAATACCACACGCTGATGACTTGGCTAGAAAACGGCGCGATCATGAATATGCACACGCCAATCAGTGACCAAGAGCAGGCGCAAATCAATCAATACGAAACACTGCTCAACCATTCAGACTTCAAGAACCAGTTGATGTCGCGTTATATTTACGAGCACTTGTTCCTGTCGCACCTGTACTTTTCTGAGTTGAGCGAAAAACCTCGCTTCTTTACCCTCGTGCGCTCCGCAACGCCACCAGGACAGCCAGTAAAACGCATTTCCACTCGCCGCCCTTACGACGATCCGGGCGTTGAACGCGTTTACTACCGAATCATTCCAGAACAAAGCACTATTGTTGACAAAACGCACATGCCATTTGCGCTCAACAAACAGCGCATCAGCAACTGGAAAAAGTGGTTTATTGAAGCGGATTACTCCGTTACTCAGCTACCTAGCTACGAACCAGAAGTTGCAGCTAACCCGATGACGGCATTCATTGATATGCCAGTGAAGTCTCGCTTCAAATTCATGCTTGATAACGCGCAAAACACCATAATGGCGTACATTAAAGGCCCTGTTTGTCGTGGTCAGCTTGCACTTAACGTCA
>NZ_JAWPOP010000456.1:0-703 GCF_033344345.1 Vibrio sp. 1978 | reverse complement strand
GCGGCAGGCGGGCAAGTCGTCACATCACCAACTAACGGTGCCGAAGGCGTTATCCCAGCAGTATTGATGTACTACCATCGATTCATCAAAGAGCTGGACCTTAAGCAACTAAAAGACTTTCTCGCCGTTGCTGGAGCGATTGGTATTTTATACAAAACCAACGCGTCCATGTCTGGGGCGGAAGTCGGCTGTCAAGGTGAGGTGGGAGTTTCCTCTTCTATGGCAGCGGCTGGCCTAACCGCCTTGCGAGGAGGCAGCAACGAGCAAATTTGTATCGCAGCTGAAATTGCAATGGAACACTCTCTCGGTATGACCTGCGACCCAATAGGAGGACTGGTTCAAGTGCCTTGTATTGAACGCAATGCGATGGGCGCAGTAAAAGCGATTAACGCAGCACGAATGGCACTAAAGCGCACTAGCAAATGTATTATTTCATTAGATAAAGTTATCGAAACCATGTACCAAACTGGTAAAGACATGAATAAGAAATATCGCGAGACATCTCTAGGTGGTTTGGCAATCATCCATATGGCACCACCATGTGAATAATAAGTACGCATAATTTGCATCTTTCTTTACACATCGCATTGTTGGTGGCACTTAGCATCAACAGTGCGATTTCTTCCCTTCCTTGTATCAATACTCGCCTGCTTTCCATCATTTATTTTTCAATACGTTAAATTCGTTATTAGCATTTTATTTT
>NZ_JAWPOP010000455.1:0-703 GCF_033344345.1 Vibrio sp. 1978 | reverse complement strand
CTGCAGCGCGCATTTGAAATTGCCAGTGAAGACGGCTTAGAAAGTCTCACCATTGGCGAACTAGCGAAGCAGTGTTGCATGTCCAAAAGTGGTCTGTTTGCTCACTTTAACTCCAAGTTGAATTTGCAGCTTTCCGTGCTTGAGTACGCAAACCAAGTGTTTGCTGAAAGAGTGATTGAACCTGCACGCGGGCTTGGTGATGGCAATATTGAGCGGAAAATCCGAGGGTTGTTGGATTCTTGGATGACGTGGAACCATTCATTTCAAGGCAGCTGTATGTTCCTTGATGCGTGGAATGATGCCGCAGACAAAAATTGTCCGTTACAAGCGGCATTACGTAAAGCGATTGATACTTGGTTAAGTTATCTAGAAATTCAAATTGCGAAAGGCAAAGAAAACCAAGAGTTTATAAGCGACTTAGATACTCGTCAGGCGACGTTCGATTTATACGGGCAGTACCTGAGCGCGCATGTTTTCTATTCGATCAAAGGTGAGGAAGAGAGCTTACGCCTATTTTGGCAAGGCATCGACAACTTGCTTGCTCGATGGAGAGGTTAACACCGTCTACGGGTAACGAAGATTCATTTTAAAGAGCTACAGAGTTCGCTCTTTCTTATCAGCATAAAAAGCACGCCCGTTCTATTTTTGCCAAGTGTGCTGATAACTAAGGAAAAGATCATGAGTGAGAAAATCTATTTTAATA
>NZ_JAWPOP010000454.1:0-703 GCF_033344345.1 Vibrio sp. 1978 | reverse complement strand
CTGGTAAAAGGGGAGCAAGCTCCCCCTTTAATCCCCCTTTGATCGCGCACAATAATTAAATTATGGTGGCTGAAATGACAAAAGAAAAAAGAGAAAAAACAATCAAAGTCAGAGTTACCAACTCAGAATTTGACGCTATAGAAAAAAGGAGAGGTAATTATTCAATGTCGAATTTTATGAGAAATTCTGCATTAAATATTGAAATGAAAGAGCAGCCAGATATTAAACTGGCTGACCCTGCATTAATTAAAAATATTGCAAGTGTAGGCAATCTTTTAAATCAGATAGCGCGTGTTGCAAACCTACATGCAAAGGCAGGATACCCGATTGAAGTTGCGAGACTAAACATACAAATAAAGTCGATTGAAAACTTAATGAAAAAGGTGGTTTCTGATGCTTGTTAAATTCTTCAAACCTACAGCTTCCAAGGGCGTAACTGGTGGTATTGACTACTTGCTGGGTGACAAGAATCGCTCTGAAAAGCCTGAGCTTTTGAGCGGAAACCCTGACGTTACGCGTCAGCTACTCCACAACTCTACTTTTAAGAACGCGTATACAACGGGTTGTTTGAGCTTTGCTAAAGAAGAAAGCGACATTAGCAAAGAGTTACAGAGTAACTTAATGCAGTCGTTTGAAGAAACGCTCATGAGCGGCTTGGACGCATCACAATACGATTGTGTTTGGATAAAGCACACAGATAAAG
>NZ_JAWPOP010000453.1:0-704 GCF_033344345.1 Vibrio sp. 1978 | reverse complement strand
TGAAAGTGAAAATCATCGCACGTGCTTTCGACCGCGGTCATGGTTACTTGTTACGTCAAGCTGGCGCAGATGTGATTGAATCGGAAACTTATCACTCGGCACTGGAAATGGGTGGACATGCCATGAAAGCGTTGGGCATTCACCCATTCTTTGTTGAACAGCAAAAAGACACTTACAAGCGCGTAGAAGCTCGTAAATCTGAAATGTTATATCAAGCGTGGGAAGACGATTCGGAAGGTGAGCGCTTCGATAACAACTTCCGCGAGCTATTCATCCAGCTCGAAGAGAAAATGGCGGAAGAGATGCGCAAAGATCGTCACGATAAGTTATCGCGTTCTGAACGTGGCTGGACGCCACCGCCAAAAGGTTACGCTGAAAACTTTGACGGTGAAAACGTGCAAGATATTACGCCACCAAAAGAAGAAGCGATTTAACGCCAAAACAGAAATACAAAAACCTCCCACCCTTGGGAGGTTTTTTTGTCGGTTGTACGTCAGCACGCCGCCCTAAATCACCACCGTGACTTTCATCCATAATGAAAGTTACATGAGGTCATTCATCAAAATCTCATACTCTTCATTCGCTTCTTCAACTAAATGAGAAAGCTCTAACGCATCAGTAACTGCAAGATTGAACTGCCACGGGGTTGCGTCTTCTTTGCCACACCTTCGAGTTTCACACCCACGACTTTCAAAAGATAAATC
>NZ_JAWPOP010000452.1:0-704 GCF_033344345.1 Vibrio sp. 1978 | reverse complement strand
TACCGTTCTTGAATAGTCCAACCAAATGATCGTGTCGACGTCTTGCCACTTTATGCTTTCAGTTCGAGAATAGTTTCCATCCAAAACCCATTCGCTTTGCGTGAGGGCCGTTTTTAAGTTGCTGAAAAACTCATGGTCGGTGCTTTCTTGCCAGCCCGCTTTCCAAAACAATTTGTCCATTTCGATATGTGTAACGTCGAGCTTCTGAGCTAAGGCTTTTGCAAAAGTAGACTTACCACTGCCGCTACTACCAATGACATTTATCCTTTTCATATAACGCCCTCCATGGCGCTGGCAACAAACTGACGAAGAACGCTGCAGTTAGTCAAAACTACAGCTTATTTTTACAGGTCGGTGATAGTAGTGTTTTGTATGATTGATAAGAAGTTTCAACGTCAATCATGTGAACCATAACTCATATTAAATTTGATTTATAGCGCTTAACGCTGCCCCAACTCTCGAGTAAATTGAGTCTTCGTAGGCAACAACATCACGAGTTTTTACACTGTAAACTGATTTATCAAGAACAGAATTTTTGATTTATCGTGCTTATTTTCTATGTAAACTCGCTCCAATTACTCATCGAATTAACTTTGTGCATATCAAAAGTTTGCACAACATAGACAATGGCGTGATCTCATCACCACTATAATACGACCCGATATGAATAGAGGTGATGGTTATGATGTTAAAAACAGTGTCGA
>NZ_JAWPOP010000451.1:0-705 GCF_033344345.1 Vibrio sp. 1978 | reverse complement strand
ATGAGTACAATGAGCTTTATGTGGTGACCGGACCGATTTACCAAGGTAACGAAGGAACAATCGGTAATGGTGTGGCGATCCCGAGCGCATTTTACAAAGTCATTCTTGATCCAAGCTTTGATGAAGCCATTGCGTTCATTGTCCCGCATCGTGATGTTTCAAGCTCTGAGTTAGCCAACTTTATTACCACCATTGACGAAGTTGAACGTCAAACTGGATTAGACTTTTTTGCTCAAACGCCAGATAGCATCGAAGACAACATGGAATCAGTACAATGGGAAGAGATGTGGCCAACCAACCAGTAATCGAGTGACTATCGCGATTCCTAAACCGCAATAAAAAAGCGCCTGAAGTAGGCGCTTTTTTGATAATGTTCAACCACATAGAAACGATAACTTAGTGCGGAGAGATATTAGATAGACACTGAATGTGAATCGTGATCTCTTCACGGTCATGATACAGATGCTTCGCTTGCAGCTTGAATTTCACCTTGTTCTCAATCAAGAACATTTTAAGATTTTCAAGATCTTGCAGTACTTCATCGTAACGACCTTTCATTGGCAATTTCAGGTTAAAGATGGCTTCTTTCGCCCAACCTTTAAGCAGCCATTGGCCCATAAGATGTGCCACGCGAGCTGGTTTCTCAACCATATCACACACAATCCAAGTCACGTTCTTGCGGTCTGGTTCAAACTTAAAGCCATC
>NZ_JAWPOP010000450.1:0-706 GCF_033344345.1 Vibrio sp. 1978 | reverse complement strand
TCATTTTGGCTTACACTATTCCTGCAATCTTTATCTCTCTGCAGCTTACCGGCAATCCAATTCCACAAATAGGGCTCGGCAGTACCATGGCCGGCACCGATGTCTATCTGTTGGATCGGCTCGACCAAGTGGTGACGGAGCTCGGCTTTAGTGAATACACCACTCAAGTCCGCGGTGACACGCTAAACATGTTCGTTTACACCATGTCACTGATGATCGGTACTGCAGGTCTGCCACACGTAATCATCCGTTTCTTCACTGTACCGAAGGTGCGTGATGCACGTACCTCTGCAGGTTGGGCACTTGTGTTCATCGCTATCCTATACACAACGGCTCCAGCAGTATCAGCAATGGCACGTCTAAACCTAATGGATACCGTTAACCCAGCGCCGGGCCAACACTTGGCTTATGACGAACGTCCTACTTGGTTCAAAAACTGGGAGAAAACGGGTCTGCTAGGCTTTGATGATAAGAACGGTGATGGAAACATCAACTACACATCAGATGCTGCAACTAACGAACTGAAAGTTGATAACGACATCATGGTACTGGCTAACCCTGAGATCGCGAAACTACCTAACTGGGTTATCGCACTGGTCGCAGCGGGTGGTCTAGCGGCAGCACTATCAACCGCAGCGGGTCTATTGCTGGCGATTTCGTCCGCGATTTCCCATGACTTAATCAAAGGGGTAATTAACCCGAATAT
>NZ_JAWPOP010000449.1:0-706 GCF_033344345.1 Vibrio sp. 1978 | reverse complement strand
TTTTTCAACATATATCTTGTTGAATAGGACTTCTTTTTGCGCTGGTTTGAATTTGCAATCACCTTCTGCCATGTACGCGTAGCCGTACTTGCCATAGATTTCATCCAGTAGCTCAGACAGCTTTTTGCCCGTTACCGAGATCATTTCAACCAGTAAGCTTGATGCGAACACACCATCTTTACCTTTGATATGACCGCGAATAGTTAAACCACCAGAGCTTTCTCCACCAATCAGTGAGTCATCTGCTTCCATTTGCGAGCTGATGTGTTTGAAGCCCACTGGAACCTCAAAACATTTCTCACCGTGATCTTCGGCGATTTTGTCTAATAGGTGTGTTGTCGCGATGTTACGTACGACTGAGCCTTTCCAACCTTTGTATTTCAATAGGTAGTAATACAGAAGAATCAGCACTTCATTTGGATGAATGAAGTTGCCTTTCTCATCGATGATACCAAGACGGTCTGCATCGCCGTCAGTCCCAATACCGATGTCGTAGCCTTCTTGCTCGACAAGGTGCATCAAGCGGTACAGGGTCGCAGCACTTGGAGAAGGCATTAAACCGCCGAAGTCTGGGTTTTTTCCGTCGTTGATCACGTCTACTTCACAGCGGCCGTTGATTAGGACGGTTTGTAGTGCGTTTTTCGCGACACCAAACATCGGGTCAATCAGCACACGAAGGTTGGCTTTTTTGATTGCTTCAATGTCG
>NZ_JAWPOP010000448.1:0-709 GCF_033344345.1 Vibrio sp. 1978 | reverse complement strand
TTGCTGAACTTACTAGGCTGTAACCTGCATTGCTTGTGTGGCCAGTTTTGATGCCATCAACGTTCATGCTCTTATCCCAAAGTAGACCGTTACGGTTGTATTGGGTGATGCCGTTGTAAGTGAATTTCTTTTCAGAGTAAACACGGTACTCGTCTGGCACGTCACGAATCAGGGCTTTACCAAGTAGCGCCATGTCGTAAGGTGTTGAGTATAGTTCTGAGTTATCTAGGCCGTGAACGTTGGCAAAATGAGAGTTCTTCATGCCTAGGGTATTTGCCCACGCGTTCATTAGGTCAACAAATGCATCTTCAGAACCTGCGATGTGTTCAGCCATTGCCACACACGCATCGTTACCTGATTGAATGATGATGCCACGGTTAAGATCGCGTACTTTTACCGTAGTACCTACTTCAATGAACATTTTTGAAGAATCTGGGAAGTTTTTCGCCCATGCATTCTTACTGATGGTTACGTCATCATCTTCTGAGATATTACCACGGGCTAGCTCTTGGCCGATTACGTAGCTGGTCATCATTTTAGTTAGACTAGCAGGAGACAATTTTGTGTTCATTTCTTTTTCTGCTAGCACTTTACCTGAATGGTAATCCATCAGTACGTAGCCTTTTGCCGCAATTTGAGGCGCATCTGGAACAACGACTGGTGATGCAAAAGCAGATTGAGCGAAGGTTGCAGAAAGGGCAACCGAAGA
>NZ_JAWPOP010000044.1:0-15043 GCF_033344345.1 Vibrio sp. 1978 | reverse complement strand
TGAAACTCAGTATGTTGTTTAAGAACTGAACAACATGGGGCTACCATGTCTTCTCATCGAATTAAGCAACAAAGCCTGTTGTTTTGTTCGAGTCATAAGTAAGAGTCCTGTTTATAGTTATGTACACAAACTTTGTGTGGGCAAATCTGACACAGAAGAGCACTCTCGAAAATCGAACAAGGAAATTTATGAGCGTTCGAGCACAAGTTTGTTAATGTCAAACTCGTTTTTTGTTAATTGGCGCATCATTTTGATCATTTCATCAGTAGGGTTAGTTTTTATCGCGCCATTTTCTAATCAAGAAAACCCTAATAAACTGAGCAATTGCTTATTAAACAAGGCATCATACGTTTTCATTTACCAACAACGTTCTTGACTCCGCTTGCACATCAGACCAGCTCGTTAGCGAATTTATTCCTGTTTTCATCGATTTACATGTAACAAATATGTGCCTAACCCTGTTAAATACCAGCAACATTGTTGGTTAATTTCTCCACACCCACACGAAACAATCACCAAAACTATCAATTTAACGCTCGTTCGCGCTTTTGTGAGCAATATATCGAACGTAAATGATAAAAAAAAACATACTAGTTGTAAGTTTATTAAAGTTGCATAAGGTAAAGGTCATGACGGCTTATCAACGAATGGAAACCGACGTTGTCATCATTGGCGGCGGCGCGACCGGCACAGGCATCATGCGAGACTGCGCATTGCGAGGCATCGCGTGCATTCTGTTAGAGAAAGATGACATCGCCTCCGGCACCACGGGTCGTAACCACGGCTTGCTGCACTCTGGTGCGCGCTATGCCGTCACTGATGCAGAATCGGCCAAAGAATGCATTCAAGAAAACCAAACGCTCAAACGCATCGCTCGCCATTGTGTGGAAGCGACTGACGGCCTATTCATTACCCTGCCTGAAGACGAACTCAGCTTTCAAGACACCTTTATTCAGGCTTGCGGCAATGCCGGTATCGAAGCGACCCGTTTAACGCCAAAAGAAGCACTCGCGCTCGAACTGAACGTGAACCCGGCGCTGATCGGTGCGGTGAAAGTGCCCGACGGCACGCTGGATCCGTTCCGTTTATGTGCCTCGAACGTCCTTGATGCCAAAGAGCACGGCGCGCGCATGTTCAACCGCACCATCGTCACCAGTTTGATTCGCCAAGGCGATACCATACTCGGTGTACGCTGTTTGCAATTGGGCACCAACCAACAGTTTGAAATCTTTGCCAAAGAAGTGATCAACGCCGCGGGCATTTGGGGACAACATATCTGCGAATATGCCGACCTCAACATCAAGATGTTCCCTGCCAAAGGCTCGCTGTTGATCCTCGATTACCGCATCAATAACTTGGTGATCAACCGTTGCCGTAAACCTTCCGATGCCGACATTCTGGTGCCCGGCGACACCATTTCACTTATCGGCACCACGTCCGAACACATTGATTACGACCAGATCGACAACTTGCACGTCACCGAACGTGACGTGGATGTGCTGTTGGCAGAAGGCGCGAAACTTGCGCCGATCATGGCCAATACGCGCGTACTGCGTGCCTACGCGGGGGTACGTCCTTTGGTTTCGGTAGATGACGATGGCAGTGGCCGGAATATCAGCCGCGGCATCGTTTTGCTCGATCACCAAGAGCGCGACGGCCTCAAAGGCCTCACCACCATTACCGGCGGCAAACTGATGACCTACCGCTTAATGGCGGAATGGGCGACCGACTTAGTGGCGAAGAAACTGGGCAACACTCAGGCGTGCGAAACCCACACGCGCCCACTGCCGGGGTCAAACGAAACGCCAAAAGCCATCAAGAAAACCGCCAGCATCGCCAAACCGGTGTATGAATCCGCCATTTATCGCCATGGTGAACGCGCCACGCAATTCTTGTCTGACGATGCCAAGAGCCAAGCGATTATTTGTGAATGTGAAATGGTCACTGCGGGCGAAATTGAATACGCGATTAAACAGCTCGACGTCAACAACTTGGTCGATCTGCGCCGCCGCACTCGCTTAGGCATGGGCCCTTGTCAGGGCGAACTGTGCATCTACCGTGCGGCCAGCCTGTTTTCCGAATATGGTCAGGTCGATGGCTGTCAATCGAGTGAATTGTTGGTCGATTTTCTAGAAGAGCGCTGGAAAGGCATCAAACCCATTTTCTGGGGTGATGCGCTGCGCGAAGCGGAATTCAGCTATTGGATTTACGAAGGATTACTCGGTGCCAGCGACCTGCCCCAGCCCGCTCAATCAGAACACCCTCAAGCAGAACAACAAAAACAGGAGGCGGAATTATGATGCATTATGATGTGGCCGTGATCGGCGGGGGCATTGCGGGTTATACCGCTGCAATTCGCAGCCTGCAAGCTGGCAAAAAAACCGTGCTCATCAATCAGGGTCAAAGCGCGTTACATTTCTCTTCCGGCTCCATTGATGTGCTGGCGAAATTACCAGATGGCAGCGCGGTCACCCACCCGTTTGATGCCCTCGACGCATTACAGCAACAAGCGCCGTCCCATCCGTACAACACGGTGGGTCGTAGCACGCTGCAAAAAGGGCTGGAATGGTTTCGTCAAACGCTCGCCACCGCGAACGTGCCGCTATCGCATCAAGATGATTTGGCCAATCACGGGCGCATCACGCCGCTTGGCACACTCAAAGCGACTTGGCTATCGCAGCCATTTGTTTACCAACACCGCCAAGAAGTTTCGTTTGAGCGTATTGTGGTGGTTTCGATCGATGGCTATCGCGATTTTCAGCCACAAATGCTGAAAGATAACCTTCACCAGCATCCCGATTTTCAAGGTGTGCCGATTCACACGGTCACCCTGTCGATTCCGGGGTTTGACGGATACCGCCGCAACCCAAATGAGCTGCGCTCAATCGACATTGCACGTTTGCTAAAACACGATGCCGCGTGGACCGCGCTATGCGATGGTTTGATGCGTGCAGCCAATCGCAACGACTTGGTGATCATGCCCGCGATCATGGGCAACGGCGATGGCCTAACGCTGCTAACGAAGCTAAGCGACACCACGCAACTGCAATTTCACGAAGTGCCGACCATGCCACCATCGCTGCTGGGTATTCGCATTGAAGAGGCGCTCAGTCGCACCTTCCTGCTGCTGGGTGGCATTCACCTCAAAGGCGACAAAGTGGTCAACGGCACGTTTGACGGCGAGCGTCTGGTTAGCCTGCAAACGCAAAACCTGCGCGACATGGCCATCAGCGCTGACAACTACATCATGGCAACCGGCAGCTATTTCAGCCAAGGGTTGCATGCCGAGCAACACGCCATCCAAGAACCGATCTTTGGCTTGCAAGTGACGCATAAACCAGCACGCGTTGATTGGCGCAATCCGGCCTTCTTTGCCGACCGTTCACACCCTTTTATGGCATTCGGTGTCGAAACCAACGCGCAATTGAACCCACAGCGCAGCGGCGTCACCATTAAAAACTTGTACTGCTGCGGCTCCATGTTGTCGGGATACGATCCCGTGTTTGAAGGGTGCGGTGGCGGCGTCGCGATTGGCACCGCCTACCACGCCATCATGCAATGCCTAGAACCTCAATTGTCAGCGTCTCACCCTAACCCATTCGATCAGGAGGTGCTCGCATGAACGCGCCATTTTCAAAAGCTGCTCCTCTGAATACCAGCTTTGACCAATGTATTAAATGCACCGTCTGCACGGTGTACTGCCCCGTGGCAAAAGCCAACCCAGATTACCCAGGCCCGAAACAGTGCGGGCCGGATGGCGAGCGCCTGCGCATTAAAAACCCGGAATATTACGACGAAGCGCTTAAATACTGCACCAACTGCAAACGCTGCGAAACCGCGTGTCCTTCTGGGGTGAAAATCGGCGACATCATCGCCGTCGCGCGGGGTAAACATGGCAAGAAACCGCTCAATCCGAAACTGATGCGTGACTACGTGCTGAGCCACACCGACCTGTTCGGCTCACTGGCCACGCCATTTGCACCAGTGGTGAACTTCGCCACATCGATGCCATTGGTGAAAAAAATCATGCACAAAACCATCGGCGTGCATGACCACAAAGCGTTGCCGAAATACTCGCACGGCACGTTCCGTCGCTGGTTTAAACAAAATTGCACCAGCCAGCCGCTGTATCAGCGCCAAGTCACCTACTTTCATGGCTGCTACGTCAACTACAACCACCCACAATTGGGCAAAGATCTGGTGAAGGTGTTGAATGCGATGAATATTGGCGTGCGCTTGCTGAACAACGAGAAATGCTGCGGCGTGCCTTTGATTGCCAACGGTTTTCATGACAAAGCGCGTAAAAACGCATTGCTGAACGTGAAGAACATGGAAACTGCGGTCAATGAATATCACACCAAAGTGATTTCAACCTCCTCAACTTGCTCGTTCACGCTGCAACAGGAATACCCGCATGTGCTCGGCGTCGACAACAGCCAAGTGTCCAACGACATTGAATACGTCACGCGCTTCCTGCTGAAAGAGTTTATGAATGGCAATGCGCCGAAAATGAAACCGGTCAACCTCAAAGTGGTTTATCACACGCCTTGTCACTTGGAACGCAGTGGCAACGTGATGTTTACCATTGAGTTACTGCGCATGATTCCGGGCCTAGAACTGATTGTCCTCGATAGCGAATGCTGCGGTTTGGCGGGCACCTATGGCTTTAAAGAAGAGAACTATGACGTGTCGATGAAAATCGGCTCGCACCTGTTTGACTCGATCAAAGCCTCCGATGCAGATTTTGCGATCACCGACTGCGAAACCTGTAAATGGCAAATCGAAGAGAACACCGCGCTGGAAACCATTCACCCGGTCAGCTTGCTGGCGCAAGCACTGGCTTAGTCTTCCAACCCCAAAAAGGCGTCTTCAAAGAAAGTCGTTTCAACGCTCAACGTACAAAAAAGCGGGCATTGCCCGCTTTTCTTCTGTCACTTTCGCTTTTCGTTTGCTGCTGTCTATCGCACCACAGCATGGCGAAGGCTGTCGACCTAACGAATGGTCACGTCAGATAAGCGATACCAGCCCGACGCCTGCAACCCTTCATTGGCCAGATTCACTTCTGCCTCAGCATGGCGATCGACCAAAGCCAACTCAAGGTAGTAATGGCCGGTGGGGATCGTTTCAGGCAAAGTGAAACTGCTGGAGGTCGCGTGTTCACCCGGCAGCCAACGCATGACATCTGCGGTTGAGACGTTGAAAAACGCGGTTTCTTCGTCCTCATTCACCAATCGATACGCCAGATAATGGTGCTGATACGGTGGCGCGTTCCCTTCGTTCACAAGCAAGGCCTGAACCGTCATGGTCGCGCCCGGCGTCAATTCAGCAGGGTGCACCAGTGTGTCTACACGCAGACGATAGCCAATTTGAGCCAACGCATCGTCCAACAAATCACGATACTGAGTCGGCACCACGTGCGATTTCAGGTTCAATGTCGAAGCGTGCTGCGCAATCGCCCAATCCAAGCTTTCTGGTATGGCTACCAATCTGCAAAATCAGCTTGGAAAGGTTCAAGTCACCTAGAGTTGGAAAATTCGGACATTGCCCAGAGTTGGTTAAAAGTCGTTTTAATGGCGATGGCTATCACTTTTTTAAATCCACATGTATATCTGGATACGGTGGTGATACTCGGGGGCGTGACTGCTCAAATGGAACCTGATGAAAAACTATTGTTTGTTATAGGGGCACTGATCGCATCAGGGGGCTGGTTTTATGGATTAGTGTATTTGGCTAACAAGTTGATCCCACTTTTTAGTAAGCCAAGAACATGGCGAATTTTAGATTCTGCGATTTCATGCATCATGTGTGGTATTGCATTGAAGCTGGCAGCACCTTTGTTAAGCCAATACATATAGAGCGTCGCGATGAAGCTGCATTTCTATTAACTAAATTGCTCCTGTTAGATTGGACACTGAGTTTCCATACCAGAAGTTATTCGTCCTTTGCTAATTTAAGTAAATACTCTAAACCATTTCTGTCCATTTGTACCCAGAACACACACTTGGAAGAGATTTTTCGCTATATCAATACCGACAACTTTAATAGACATACTTGTTACTCCTGCTCTTAATGGTTGTACTATTAGTTTGGTACAACGACGCTAGAAGGGAGGTGCGTCCATCACATCAAAGCCCATGAGTGACTGCGTATTTTTATACTTAATGTCACTCATGTTTAGCTCGGCATAAAAGGCATTGGGTTGTCTGAACTGATATTGTATTTTCAGGGTATCTCTGCTTCCAATCTAAATATTAGTAATCAAACTTTACGCCTAGGTTACATGCACTTAGTTTATTGAAGATAATTAGACTATCTTTTCTGATAATAGCTTTTGTCTTTGAAGTAAATTGAATTTTTCATGGACGCGATTTGGAAAAAGCTCCGTGTAAATTTGCCAAAGGGTGTTTAGATTTCTATGCCCTGTCACCTGAGCAACTTCTTCAATCGAGAAGCCTTGTTCAAACAAGCGACTTGCACCCTCTCGTCTTAGGTCGTGATATCTAAGATCTTGGATACCTAGGGAATTTCTTACACGTTCGAAACCTCTAGAAACGCTTTTACTTATATAGGGAAAAATACGGTCATTTGTTCTGGGCTGTCTATTCAAAATTTCCCAAGCTTCCCCTAAAAGTGGAACCCACATATGATTCCCTCCTTTTTTACGGGGATCTTTACGATTTCGAACCTTAACAGCTCTAGTTCCTTCGTCAACGTCTTCCCAGAGAATTTTGCACACCTCTCCAATTCGCATACAGCTCAAAATAGAAAAATCCAGAATATCTAAATACGGGATATGGGCAGCACGATGTTCTTGTCTTTTCTTAAGTTCTATCTTGAGTCTTTCCAACTCTGACGTTGTAGGGCGTCGGCTTCTTCGGTTTGATTTGGCGATTAGATTGTGTTGATAAAGAGTATAGTAAGCTTCCTGTACGACAGAATCGTTAACATCTATATCAAAAACTGGCTTTGCTGCTTTAAGAACACTGCGAAGATATGAAATATCACCGGATACTGTTTGAGGACTGGTCCCTGCGTCATTACGATCTTTACAGTGCTGAACTAGGTTGGCAACGGTCAACTTGTTCGCTTGGATTTTTGCTAATTCTGTATCGATTAACATGTTGAGACCGTAACGTTTTGAACGACCAATACTTTGCGCAATGTGAGGTTCATTTAAGTACATGATGATCAGTTCTCGAAGAGTGACTTCCGGGGATTTGCCTGGTAGGCCATGCGTTTCGAGTTTGGATACAAGCGCTGTCCCCCATGCTTTTGCGTCGGCTTTTTTCCCGAAAGTACGAGATTCACGATATACTACTTCATTACCTTTTTTTAATCGAACAACACATCTATATCGCAGCACCCCTTTGCTAGTTTTACGTTTCTCCAATGTAAAGCTGGCCATCTATGGTTCCTTGATAGTTGTTTGAATGCGTGCCCCATATATTATGGGATTCATATGGGGCACGCAATAGCGAAAAATGATTGAGAATAATTGAAAATGAATCGAGAACAGAAAATACATAATTCTTTGCAAAATATAGACTTGTCTAGTAATATTGATGTGTCAAAGAGTTGGAGATTTAGCGTGGCTCCCATGTTGGATTGGACTGATCGTCATTGTCGCTACTTCCATCGCTTAATGACCAAAGAAACCCTGCTGTACACTGAAATGGTGACGACAGGTGCGATCATTCATGGAAAAGGAGATTTCCTGGCTTATAACGAAGAAGAGCATCCGTTAGCCCTTCAACTTGGTGGTTCAAACCCAGCAGATTTGGCTACGTGTGCCAAGCTAGCGCAAGAGCGTGGCTACGATGAGATTAACCTAAATGTGGGGTGTCCATCTGACCGCGTACAAAACGGTCGATTTGGTGCTTGCCTAATGGCTGAACCGCAGTTAGTTGCGGATTGTGTCGCAGCAATGAAAGACGTGGTCGATATCCCTGTAACAGTCAAGACTCGCATTGGTATTGATGATCAAGATTCTTACGAGTTCTTAACGGATTTCGTTTCTATTGTTTCAGAAAAGGGTGGCTGTGAGCAGTTCACTATCCATGCTCGTAAAGCTTGGTTAAGTGGTTTAAGCCCAAAAGAAAACCGTGAGATCCCACCATTGGATTACCCACGCGCTTACCAATTGAAGCAAGACTTCTCACACCTAACGATTGCGATTAACGGTGGCGTGAAGTCATTAGAAGAAGCAAAAGCACATCTTCAGCATCTTGACGGTGTGATGATTGGTCGTGAAGCATACCAAAGCCCATATCTACTGGCATCGGTAGACCAAGAGTTGTTTGGCTCTAACGCTCCAGTGAAGAAACGCAGCGAAATTGTTGAAGAGATGTACCCATACATTGAAGCGCAATTAGCGAAAGGTGCGTACCTTGGTCACATTACCCGTCACATGTTAGGTTTGTTCCAAAGCATGCCCGGTGCTCGTCAATGGCGTCGTCATATCAGTGAAAATGCGCACAAACCAGGTTCTGGTCTAGAAGTATTGCAAGACGCGCTAGCTAAGATTCCAAAAGAATTGAATGTGTAAAATTCGCCAGTGAATGGCTAAAATTACCAACTAAAGAATGATAAAGCCAGAGTGCAGAAATGCCTCTGGCTTTGTTTTTTATTAAAAATCATAATCTTAACTTCGTTTTTGTAAGTTGGTATGGAAACTGCTCTGTTTATTGAAAACAAATGGAGAAGTGATTATGTTGGAGCTAATCTTTATTTTAGTCTTTGCGGCGACCTTGTTGGTTACGGGTATCACAATGATGACCGTATTCGCAGCAACTGGTATTGCGTTAGTTGTGATGTTTTTACTGGGAATGGTTGGAGCGGTACTCAAGCTATTACCATGGTTAATCGTGATTGCATTGGGTATTTGGTTCTTCAAGAATTACGTTGCTCAGCCCCGCTATAAATAATGAGTAACATCATTTAGTTGATGGAGAGGCGTGAGAATATGGTATATTTCCTCTCACGTCCTCTACGTGAATATCAGCTATCTCGGAGTAAATACTACATGACAAATAAAGCGAACATCGCTTTAACGGCATTATCGTTAGCAGTATCTTTTCCTGTTTTTGCAGAGTACTCTGTATCGACAAAAGTCGGCGCAGAGGTATGGGCTGCCGACACTAAAGTTAATGAAGCGAGACGAGATAGCAGTACCACAGGCACTTTTTACGCGGCGATTGAACATGATGTTAAATACGTCCCTAATGCGCGCCTTCGTTACTCAAGTGTTGATGCGAATTACATGGGGTTCGATAAGCTCGATTTAACCTTGTATTACCACGTTCTAGAGCATGATTTATTGCACTTTGATGCGGGTCTTACGTTCAGTAATTTAAGTGACACTAAATATATTGATGCTGGCTCAAGCAGGCGTGTAGAAGAATTTGATGAGCTGATTTGGGCTTGGTATGGCTACGCAGAAATTCAAGTTCCGGATACAAACTTTGATGTGATTGGTGAGATAAACTTTGGTGACAACAAAGGTATTAAAAGCACCGATTTCATGGCAGGTGTTCAATACAATGTACCGCTCGAAAAAGCTCGACTGGCTTTTCGTGGAGGTTACCGTGTGATTGATTTAGAGTCCGATAAATTCATGTCGGATCTAGGGAAAGAGTTTATTTTTGCTAACGGCTTCTTTGTGAGTGCGGAATACGCGTTCTAAACTCAGCCATGTTAGATATTCGATTTACTTAAAACGTCGCTTTATAAGCGGCGTTTTTTTATATCACTTCATTATATCTAATCGAAATTTCTCCCTATTTGGCTGACTTAGACCATGCTTACCTAGGAGCAATGTGAAAGTTAAAGCAGGGATAGCGATGACAATAAATGAACTAAGACATCTATTCCGTGAAAATCAGCTTATCGAAGCGATTATTGAGCCTGCAATCCAAGAGGGTGGTTGGGTTGTAGAGTTCAGACATGCGCGCGGTGGTTTTGTTTTTCTAACGGACAGTCACGGCGAAGAATGTCTTTATGAAGATTTGGATACTGCGTCAAAATCGGCAATGGCAGTAGGCTTTCAACAAGTCCGCATTGAAGACCGATGAGCAAAAAGTAAGCCGTTCTTACTTCCAAAAAGTTATAAAACATTCACTTCTATTCTTTCTTGTTATTAAGGAGAGTGGGTACTCTATCGTCACGCAATGAATAGGGATGTCGTGATAATGTCTTTTCAAAAGAATGAGTATTCTCACAAGAATGTGTCTGAAGATAATAATGGGCAAGGAGGAAATCCTCCAATCGCAAGCCCTCTGAATGACCAACAAATTAGCTCACTCCAACAAACTGTCTCTGAGTTGTCTTCACAGCAACTTGCTTGGGTCAGTGGGTATTTTTGGGGATTAGCTCAAAATCAACCAAACACAGCGGTAACTCCAATTGCACAAGCAACGGCAGCCGTATCAGCGAAGCCAGCAGGTAAGTTGAGTATTATTTTTGCTTCCCAAACGGGCAATGCTAAAGGTGTTGCTGAAGCTCTGGAACAGGAAGCAAAAGCAGAAGGAATTGCAGTCGAACTTTTTGATGCAAGCGATTACAAAGGTAAAAACTTAGCCAAAGAAACGCATGTCATTATTGTGGCATCGACTAACGGCGAAGGCGAAGCGCCAGACAATGCCATTGAGCTACATGAGTTTTTGCAATCGAAGAAGGCTCCAAAGCTGCCAAACCTGCAATATGGTGTTATTGCATTGGGAGATTCTAGCTACGAGTTCTTCTGTCAGACCGGTAAAGACTTCGACACTTACCTATCAAAGCTAGGCGCGACTCCATTTATCGAGCGTCTTGATTGCGATGTGGATTATGAAGCCCCTGCAACTGAATGGCGTAAGAATGCGTTAGACAAGGTAAAAGATACACTGTCTTCTGGCTCTGAAGCGGATGTGGTTCAACTTCCTGTGGGTCAAGCTGCGACTGCGCACTCTCCTTACAATAAACAAAATCCGTACACTGCGACGTTACTGACCAGTCAAAAAATCACGGGCCGTGACTCTGGAAAAGACGTTCGTCATATAGAAATCGACTTAGAAGGCTCGGGCTTAACGTATCAGCCTGGTGATGCACTGGGTGTGTGGTTTGAAAATAGCTCGGAACTTGCAAATGCCATTCTTGGTAAGGTCGGTTTGTCTGGGGTTGAGACTGTTGACGTTGATGGTGAAAGCTTGTCAATCCACAGTGCTCTTGTGAGTAAATATGAAATCACAACATCTAACCCACAGCTCATCACAAAGTTTGCCGAGTTATCCGGTAGCAAGAAACTACAAAAGTTAGTTGAAGATAAAGATAAGCTTCGCGAGTACTCTGCAAATACTCAAATCGTTGATGTACTGGCAGAAAAGAAAACCAAGTTAACCGCAGATGAATTGATTGGTTTGCTTCGTCGTCTTACTCCACGCCTTTACTCTATTGCATCAAGCCAAGAAGAGGTCGATGAAGAAGTACACCTAACGGTTGCTTTGGTTGAGTACGAACAAAACGACGAAAAACGATATGGTGGAGCGTCTAGTTTCTTAGCACAGCGTCTCGAAGAGGGAGATGAAGTTAAAGTATTTGTTGAGCATAACAACAACTTTAAACTGCCGGAAGATGATAGCACTCCAATTATCATGGTTGGTCCTGGCACAGGTATCGCACCATTCCGAAGCTTTATTCAGGAACGTGAAAACCGTGATGCTGAAGGCAAAAACTGGTTGTTCTTTGGTGATCGCACGTTCACTCAAGACTTCTTATACCAAGTGGAATGGCAAAAGTATCTCAAGTCAGGAGTACTAAGCCGATTGGATGTTGCCTTTAGTCGTGACCAAGTAGAAAAGGTTTACGTACAACATCGCATCTTAGAAAACGCAGCTCAAGTGTGGCAGTGGATCCAAGAAGGCGCTTATATCTATGTCTGCGGTGATGCAACGCGTATGGCAAAAGATGTGCACGACGCATTGGTTATCGTTGCTGAACAAGAAGGCAAGATGCCGCGTGACGATGCAGAACAATTTATTAATGACCTACGTAAAGCGAAACGTTATCAGAGGGATGTGTACTAATGACTTTTTCTACGGACAATAATAAGCAGGTTGTATTAGGTGAAGAGTTAGGGCCGCTATCTGATAACGAGCGCCTGAAGCGAGAAAGCAACTTATTACGTGGCACTATTGAGCAAGATTTACAGGACCGTATTACTGGTGGCTTTACTGCCGACAACTTCCAGTTAATTCGTTTCCACGGTATGTATCAACAAGACGATCGTGATATCCGTAATGAACGCACAAAGCAAAAACTGGAACCATTACATAATGTGATGCTTCGTGCTCGTATGCCTGGAGGCATCATCACGCCAACGCAATGGTTAGCGATCGACAAGTTCGCAACGGAGCACTCTTTATATGGAAGTATTCGTCTGACGACTCGCCAAACGTTCCAGTTTCATGGGGTATTAAAACCGAATATTAAGTTGATGCATCAAACGCTCAACAGTATTGGTATTGATTCGATTGCAACCGCGGGTGATGTAAACCGTAACGTGTTGTGTACCACTAATCCAGTGGAGTCAGAGTTACACCAAGAAGCTTACGAATGGGCGAAGAAGATCAGTGAGCATCTATTACCAAAGACGCGCGCTTATGCAGAGATTTGGCTAGACGGTGAAAAAGTAGAAAGCACGGAAGAAGACGAACCGATTCTAGGCAAGAACTACTTACCACGTAAGTTTAAAACTACAGTGGTTATCCCACCGCAAAATGACGTAGATGTACACGCTAACGATCTCAACTTCGTAGCGATTGCAGATAACGGTAAGCTGGTAGGCTTTAACGTCCTGGTCGGCGGAGGCTTAGCGATGACGCATGGCGATACATCAACTTATCCGCGCCGCGCTGATGACTTTGGCTTTATTCCGCTGGACAAGACACTTGATGTTGCCGCAGCTGTAGTAACAACTCAGCGCGACTGGGGTAACCGTTCAAACCGTAAGAACGCAAAAACCAAATACACATTGGATCGTGTAGGTAGCGATGTCTTTAAAGTGGAAGTCGAGAAACGTGCTGGTGTTAAGTTTGAGCAAAGCCGTCCATATGAATTCACAGAACGTGGTGACCGTATTGGCTGGGTAGAAGGAATTGATGGTAAATATCATTTAGCGCTTTTCATCGAAAACGGTCGCTTATTAGACTTTCCAGGTAAACCACTTAAGACGGGTGTTGCTGAAATTGCCAAAATCCACAAAGGCGATTTCCGCATGACAGCAAACCAAAACCTAATTGTTGCGGGTGTACCTAAAAACGAAAAAGCGAAGATTGAAAAGATCGCTCGTGAACATGGCTTAATGGACGACGGCGTAAGTGAACAGCGTAAGAACTCAATGGCTTGTGTTGCTTTTCCAACTTGTCCGCTAGCGATGGCAGAAGCTGAACGTTTCCTTCCTCAGTTTGTTACTGATGTGGAGGGGATTCTGGAGAAGCACAACCTACCAGAAAATGACAACATCATTTTGCGTGTAACTGGGTGTCCAAATGGTTGTGGCCGCGCAATGTTGGCTGAAATTGGTCTAGTTGGCAAAGCGCCGGGTCGTTACAACTTGCACCTAGGTGGTAACCGTGCTGGTACTCGAGTACCTAAAATGTATAAAGAGAACATCACGGATAAGCAAATCTTAGAAGAGATTGATCTGCTGGTGGCTCGATGGTCGAAAGAGCGTGAAGAAGGCGAAGCCTTTGGCGATTTCACTATTCGTGCTGGCATTATCCAAGAAGTGCTCGTATCAAAGAGGGACTTTCATGCTTGATTCTGTAGCATCCAAGTTGGAGCTTACAGAGTTACTGACATTAACAAAGACGGAGCAAATCCTCCGTCTTGCTCAAATTAATGTCGAGCTCGAAAAGCTTTCAGCACAAGAGAGAGTAGCGTGGGCTTTAGATAATCTAGAAGGCGAGTTCGCGGTTTCTTCTAGTTTTGGTATTCAAGCCGCGGTTATGCTTCATTTAGTTACTCGCGCCAAAGCGGACATCCCCGTCATTCTAACCGATACTGGTTACCTGTTTGCTGAGACGTACCGATTTATTGATGAGCTGACAGATGCTCTCAACCTAAATTTAAAAGTTTATCGAGCCAAAGAAAGTGCGAATTGGCAAGAAGCTCGATATGGAAAATTATGGGAGCAGGGCGTAGAGGGAATTGAAAAATACAACAAGCTCAATAAAGTTGAGCCGATGCGTCGAGCGTTAAAAGAGCTTAATGTTGGAACGTGGTTCTCTGGATTGCGTCGAGAGCAAAGTAAATCTCGTGCAGGTTTACCGATTCTATCAATTCAGAACGGTGTGTTTAAATTTCTACCAGTAATTGATTGGACTAATAAAGACGTTCATTACTACTTAGAACAACACGGCCTTAAATACCACCCATTGTGGGATGAAGGTTACCTTTCAGTTGGTGATACACATACCACTCGTAAATGGGAGCCGGGAATGTCAGAGGAAGAAACTCGATTCTTTGGCTTAAAGCGAGAATGTGGCCTACACGAAGATGATGGCTCTGAACAAGATGGGTCTGGCATATAGCCATAATGCTCTTTAAATAGAGTTTAGGTTAAGTTTAATAAAGATAGCTGCAATAAAGCAGCTTTCTTTATTTATGGTACTTGAAAAAACACGCCTCAAAGAACAATTCTGTGGATAAGTTGTGTGAGAGCTTGGGGTAAAGTTGAATAAATAAAGGTTTGATCGAAAACTCATCGTTTAACCATTATTTTTGCAATTTTTGAAAAATAACACTTGCCAATGTGAGCGCGATCTCTATAATGCCTCCTCGTCGACAGGGCAAGGCCTCACAAGGGGTTAAGCGAAGTTGATAAGGCTGAAAAGAAAAACGAAATAATTTGAAGAAAGTGTTTGACACAATAAATTATCTCGCTAGAATGGCCGCCTCTTCCGAAGTGATGTCAATCACAAAGAAGAGTTGCTCTTTAACAATATAGACCTATCAATCTGTGTGGGCACTCGTTGATGATAATCCAAATAGTTTCTTCGGAAACAAT
>NZ_JAWPOP010000447.1:0-710 GCF_033344345.1 Vibrio sp. 1978 | reverse complement strand
TTGTTTGAGTACGGCAGCAAATACACAGGTGATATGCCGAAATACAAAGACGCGTTCTCGGCATCTGACCACGATCCTGTGATCATCGCGATTGATTTACCTGATACGGATATCGATTTACCGAAAGCGGGTGAAAATTTAGCGGTAGATGTACGTTTGCCACCAAACGCGGTTGCAGGTGACATCGTGACTGTTAGCTTAACCGTCGCGACTCAAGCTACCGCTGTAAGTAGTGACGCGAAAGCTTACTCAGCGAGCAAGACTTTAGATCAAACGGACATTAAAGCGCGCAGCGTGAATGTTGAGTTTGAACAGGCGCCAGAGCAAGGTAACTACCAACTGGAAGAGAAAGTGACAGACTCGACTGGCAACGTCGTTAAGTTTAGCTCTGCCCGTGCAGTCTCTATGACTCAACCTGAAACGGGCACCACAGATTCGAAAGACTCTGATGGTGGTTCGTTTGGGTTTGGTGCACTGCTAGCAATGCTTGGACTTGGCTTGTTCCGCCGCCGCCGTTAAGCCACTCCTGTCCTAAAAACATAGCTGTAAAACTCAAAGGCCAGCCGATGCTGGCCTTTTTATTGCGCAAAGACTTGCCTTTCTACTTGGGTGTTGCAAAATACCGCCCTCAATTGTGGTAAACCAGACAATTGATCCTTAAGCCTTGCCAAAACGGATTGGAGCAGCCGACACGCTATGTTGTTGATCAT
>NZ_JAWPOP010000446.1:0-710 GCF_033344345.1 Vibrio sp. 1978 | reverse complement strand
TTTTGCACTTTCTGCGTCAGATTGAAATCGAGCAATTTCGGTCGTTTATTTGGGTCAATCAGGATATTTTCAGGCTTGAGATCGGCGTGTAACACGTGGTGGTGATGCGCGTGTTCCATTGCCTGACAAATCTGCTTAAACAGCGTGAGCTTCTCTCGGTCTGTCAGTGTGACTTCGGCAAGATAATCATCCAATGTTTGGCCAAACACGCGCTCCATGACGATGTAAACCGAGCCGTCATGCAGGCCGCCGTCAAAGACTTTCGCAATATAAGGGTGATTTAAACGTGCTAGTAGCTGCGCTTCATCGAAAAGTGCCCGTTGTCCGAGTACATTACTTAAATTGCTTTGGATGAATTTGATCGCAAGATCTTGCTCGAAGGTCTCATCTGCGCGTTGCGCGGCATAAACGACGCCCATACCACCACGTCCCAACTCATGAGTTAGGCGATACTTACTGATCACTTCGCCACTAAGGTCGATCTCGCTGTTGGTCGCTTGATGAGCGCCAAAGTAAAGCAATTGCGTTAATCGCTCTTCTGGGGCTTCATGGGCTAAAAGGGGCGCGAGTTGAATGTATAGCTCAGGTTGACTCTGTTGCAATTCTTGGAGGTATTGCTGCTTTTGGGAGTCGTCCAGATCAAGAAGATGATAATAAACTTGGGTTTCGCTAGAGCCTAACTGCACAGTGCCTGATATCTTATTGTTTTA
>NZ_JAWPOP010000445.1:0-711 GCF_033344345.1 Vibrio sp. 1978 | reverse complement strand
CACAGACAGACGCTTCTGGTTTGATGCCACACAATTTACCTACGGTGTCAGTAATATCGACGCGGTTCGCCGCTTCTTCATCAACCGTAGCAATATCGAACGCTGGCAGGATGTGAAGCGTTGTTAAACCTGCGTCTTTTAGTGCTTGCAAGTGAGAGACCGATTCGCGGTCTGCTTCTGTGAGTGCTAAGTACTTACCGTTGTATTCTTTGGTGCCTTTTGTATCGTTAAAGCTGAAGTCACGAAGGTGTGATTCGTACAGTACGTGGTCTTCATCTTTTTTACCGGTTGGGCGTGCTTAGTCGCTCCAGCCTTGTGGCATCAAGCTTGGATCAGCCAACTCGATCACTTGAGAGTACATCGAATTTTTCGACAAGCTCAGAGAGTATGGATCTGTGACCAAGCGAGTTTCGATGACGCCCGTTGTTGGGTGGTAAACTTTAACTTGGTAACGGTAGTATTTGTTGACGACGTTGCTTTGCGCTTCAGAAACCCAGATACCGGTTGCTGAATCTTCTTTCATCGCAACGGTTGTTTCTTCTTTCAGATTCTCGTCATAGATGATCAGAGCAACGTCTTGCGCTGTTGGCGCCCAAAGTTTGAAGGTTGCTGCGCCGCCTTCCACAATCGCACCGAGTTCTTGGCTAATTGCGTTACCTGCCTTGGAATCGGCAAACACCGCATCCAAAACGCCCGGTTTTTGCACTTCAG
>NZ_JAWPOP010000444.1:0-711 GCF_033344345.1 Vibrio sp. 1978 | reverse complement strand
GACGTTAATTGAAACCCTAGAAGCATTAACTGAACTGGTTAAGATGGGTAAAGTGCGTTACATCGGCGTATCTAACGAAACACCTTGGGGGGTGATGTCTTTGCTTCGTTTAGCTGAGAAGCATGATTTACCGCGTATCGTTTCAATTCAAAACCCATACAATCTACTCAACCGCAGCTTCGAAGTGGGTTTGTCTGAAATCAGCCATTATGAAGGTGTCCAACTGTTAGCGTATTCACCTCTGGCGTTTGGTTGTTTGAGTGGTAAATACTTAAATGGCGCAAAACCAGAAGGTGCACGCTGTACTAAGTGGGAGCGTTTCGCTCGTTACTTCACACCTCAAGGCGTCAAAGCGACAGAAGCATACGTGAACTTGGCACATGAGCATGGCCTAGATCCTGCGCAAATGGCATTGGCGTTCGTTAATCAACGTCCATTTGTCGCTTCCAATATCATCGGTGCGACCAACCTTGATCAACTTAAAGCCAACATTGACAGCATCGATATCAAGCTTAGTGATGAGCTGTTAACAGACATTCAAGCGATCGGTACTACCTACTCTAACCCATGTCCATAAAAGCAAACAGGCTGACCACATAGGTCAGCCTGTTAATAGCACTTAGAACAAATCTATTTCGATATGCGTTTACAGCGTGTTGAGCTTTAAGGGTTAACTAAAGCGTCATGTTGGAAGCTCAACACGCTATAGAT
>NZ_JAWPOP010000443.1:0-713 GCF_033344345.1 Vibrio sp. 1978 | reverse complement strand
TCTACTTGGTCAGTTTCCCCCAAACGTACCGGATGAAGAACTGACACCAGAGCTTTATGCGCCTGTATTTGCAAAAGCACTTGTGAATGGTTCTCTTTATGTCGCTAGTTTCCCTAAAACAAAGAAAAACGCGACAATATCCAGTGAACCAACACCGGTACCTAAGCAAGTAAAAGCAAAGTCTAAGCAGAACAAAGCACATACATCTTCTAAAACCCAAGCTAAGAATTCAGCCTCTGCAAAGCCTTTACAGACGGGCAGCGAATGTCATGAAAAAGCGGGAGATCCGGTTTCTCTAGTAACGGGCGAAGAAATATTAACACTCAATGATGTAGAGCTTCCCAATGGCTTCGTTTGGTCAAGAACGTATCGCTCATCCAAAGCTTCCCGAAATCAAGGTCTTGGTTACGGTTGGCGACATGCTTTTCAATTTGAACTGAAAGAAGTCACAGATGAAAAGCACAACGTCACCTCATGGGAATTTGTAAGTGATTCTGCTGACGAGATTGAATTTGAACCAGTTGAGCATGGTTCAACTAGTTATCAAGTCTATGTCGGAGCAAGCTGTCATTTCCTAAACCCAAATACACGAATTGTCACTCTCTCTAGTGGTGATCAATATCGTTTTGAGTTGGTTGAAGACATTTGGCTATTAAAACAAGTCCGCAATGGAATCTTTTCGACGTTCCAACTCCGTTATTCGAGAAACCATC
>NZ_JAWPOP010000442.1:0-714 GCF_033344345.1 Vibrio sp. 1978 | reverse complement strand
TTTCTTTAAAACGAGTTAATTTACAGTTGTTTTCATTCAGACGAGATCAAAACTGAATCGCTCTAACAAGACTTGATAAGATGAATCCACTTGCTTTGGAATGTCTTGCTTAGTTTGAAATCCTTTTTCGGGATAGCTTTTGACGCGGGAAAAATCTTCCATCAGCGCTTCTAACACCATCATTAGCGGCATGTCTTCGTTGATGTATTCGAAGAATGGATGAGCGGTAGAACTGACTTGCACTTGCGAGTAGGGCGATTGCCATTGCTTCTCAAACGTAGCGATGGCGCGGCGTTCCATAAATGGCTTTTGCACTAAAATAATCGATTCGCATTGGATGCCTTTCTCTTTTAATAACTGCTCGGTGAAACGGACGTTTTCTCCACTATTGGTTGAACGTGTTTCTACTAAGATGGCATCGCTTGGTACGCCAGCTAAACGCGCGATGTCTGCAAATGTTTCGGCTTCACTTTTTTCAAACAAACCATCCGTAAAACGGCCTTCACCACCGGAGAACACAATCAATGGTGCGAGTTTTTGGTGGTAAAGCGCAGCGGCGTGCTCAGCAACTCGCACGTCGTTACTGCACATAACAAACAAGCAGTCGGCAGGCTTTAAATCCTGTTTGAGCTGCATGTAATCCCAAAGCGTTTCTATATGTTGATATAACTTCATAGTGCATCCAGCGTTGAATTGAATCGGAATTGATACCCA
>NZ_JAWPOP010000441.1:0-714 GCF_033344345.1 Vibrio sp. 1978 | reverse complement strand
AGCAGGGCACCAAGACATCAGCATCCCGAATAATCCTTTCCAAGTGGATTTCATTTTCAGGCCCGACAGGATCAACCGCCGTAGCCAGCTCTCGAACGTCGGTCGCCCGAAAAGCAAAAGCATTACCGACTATGAATCGCCTCCCTCCGTTGACCTTGGTAAACCCTATCCACTTTCTGACCGTGTGATCGTCCTCGGTGGCCGTGGCCGTAGAGCCGTTTACACCAAAATAACCGAACACAAGGCCTTCGGGTTGCACATCCCTTTCCAGACGGTATCTGTACATGCCGCACTTGCTGATAATTGCACTCAAAGTGTCACCTCTTTTTGAATGAAAAATGCCCTTTCACAGTTGCATTTTTTAATGCTGTGATAGGATAAAAGTGTAAGTTGAAAAGGAGAGATGACCATGAAACATGTACTGAATATCGCGCTGATGGCTGTTGTTATTCTTGGCCTGGCTATGCTTGAGGCCACCAACTGGGGTTACGCAGTGCTGGCTATCCCGGCAGTGATTTGGGCCAAGTCGGTGCTCAACCTTCTGCACAAACTGCCGGTTCTGGCTGCTGCTTTTTGGATTCTGGTTGCTGTTTTCGCGTGGCAAGCGGCACTTGTTGGTATCCTGTTCTATGGCGTACTTGCGACCCCTAAAGCACCAGCAAACACCAATGGCAAGAAAAGCCGAAAAGCCAATCTGATGGGCACTTACAGCTA
>NZ_JAWPOP010000440.1:0-716 GCF_033344345.1 Vibrio sp. 1978 | reverse complement strand
ACCAGATCTACACGTTATCGCTCCATGGCGTGAGTGGGATTTAGTGAGCCGCGAACAATGTCTGGATTACCTTGCAGAGCGTAACATTCCTTGCTCAGCGTCTCTAACGAAGATTTACTCACGTGATGCGAACGCATGGCACATTTCTACCGAAGGTGGTGTGCTTGAAAATACATGGAATGCACCAAACGAAGATTGCTGGGTCTGGACCGTTGATCCTGAACAAGCGCCAAATGAAGCTGAATACGTTACGTTGAAAGTCGAAAAAGGTGAAGTTGTGGCAGTGGATGGTGAAGCGATGACACCATACAACGCGCTAGTTTACTTAAACGAAAAAGGCGCAAAACACGGTGTGGGTCGTATTGATATCGTAGAGAACCGTTTGGTGGGAATGAAGTCTCGTGGCTGTTACGAAACTCCGGGAGGTACCATCATGATGGAAGCTCTGCGCGCAGTTGAACAATTGGTGCTAGACAAATCGTCATTCGAGTTCCGTGAAGAACTTGGTCTAAAAGCCTCTCACCTTGTGTACGACGGTCGTTGGTTTACACCGCTATGTAAGTCGATTCTTGCTGCCTCAGAAGAGCTAGCACAAGACGTCAATGGCGAAGTGGTTGTTAAGCTATACAAAGGTCAAGCAACGGTAACGCAAAAACGTTCTGACAACAGCTTGTACTCAGAAGAGTTCGCTACTTTTGGTGAAGATGAGGTTTACG
>NZ_JAWPOP010000439.1:0-716 GCF_033344345.1 Vibrio sp. 1978 | reverse complement strand
AGCGCTCGACAAGTGTAGCTGCCCAGCAGCTCGTGTCGGGCACTCGATACAGAATGAGTCGCTTGCTGAGCATCGAACAACGGATTCGGTTGAGTCGACAAAATATCGCGATTCACTACGTTGCTGCGTACGTAATCTTGGTGCACGTAGCCCTTAATAACGCCTTTTTGTTCAACCAGAATCCAAGGTTCTCCTTCAACTCTCGCCAACGCATTGAACACTTCGCCTTTTTCAAGTTGCCCCAGCTTTGTACTCTCTACACTCGGTTTGGAGCGCAAATTTAACCCCGTTTTTGAACGATAGGAGACATCCATAAACTCCAGCTTGTTAGAGGTATCCACTCCCTCTTCTACTGGCCTGACTATCTCAGCTTGTTGCCACTCATTAGGTTGCACGCGGATCTTCCACCACGAATAGGTGTCAGGATCTTTGCCTTTGAATTTATCTCGGCTGTCCGACTCAAGCGCCACCAGCATTTGATTTAAGAAAGATTCCCGCCCTTCACTGCTTAAGTACATGTCCATTTGATCGCTGATCACCATAATACTTTGCGCATGATCGTTCACGATCACCGGAGAAGCCACCTCAGCATTCGTGTTTGATTGAAACAGCTGACAACCAGATAAGCTGATCAATGTTAATGCGAGTGCCGAACGTCCAAGTTGTTTTGCTGTGACCATGAATCCTTTACCTTCTGTTTCTCTTCACCTAATGCA
>NZ_JAWPOP010000438.1:0-717 GCF_033344345.1 Vibrio sp. 1978 | reverse complement strand
TTATCCAACAAACAACTCGGCTGGGCGAATGAGCGCATGGTTACAAGATCAGCCAGAAGTTGAATCGGTTTGGTGGCGCTGGGAAAAAGATGTTCCTACCGAGCATGGCGCGTTGCAAGTGGTCAGCACAGGCCCTTCTGAAGGAGAGCTAGATTCGCTAACGGTCAAGCTGGGTGTTCCAAACTACTGGTATCAGCTACATCAAACTAAGAGCTTGATGGTCAGTGAATCTATGGCTCTCAAACTGGATATTCGTCCGGGCGATTACATTGATCTGCAAGCGCCACTGGGTGAAGGTTGGCAAGTCGTGGGTGTGTACTACGATTATGGCAACCCATACAACCAAGTGATGATGTCACACCGAAACTGGCTTTATGCGTTTGCTGGAACGGGCAACGTAGGCTTAGGCGTATTGCTGAAAGACAGCGTGAATGGGGAAGGGTTGAAGAATCGTTTAGAAAATGTCTTCCGATTGCCACAAGACCGCGTATTCGACAACAGCAATATCTACAATCAAGCCATGAGAGTATTTGATCACACGTTCGCCATCGCTGGCACGCTAGGCAACATTACTCTTATCATTGCTGTATTTGGTCTTTTCTTTGCAACCCTAGCAGGAGAACTCTCTCGTCAAAGACACTTCTCGCTGCTGAGATGCATGGGTGTTTCTGGCAAAGAGTTGGTTGCCCTAGGGGGCTTGCAACTGTTCGCCTTTGG
>NZ_JAWPOP010000043.1:0-16570 GCF_033344345.1 Vibrio sp. 1978 | reverse complement strand
CTATCGGATTGTTACATGTTGGTAGGATCATTCAACTGATCTGCCGATTAAAGTCTTAACTGATCGGCATTAGAGCAAACGCTCCCTTTTTAGTTATCAGCATATAGATGTTCTATGCCCGCTTTAATCATTAAGGTGGCATACCCTCAACGACTGCTGCATACCTGAAACATCATCACCTAAATACTCAACCGTCATTGGAACGTTGACCAACAGAGTAAAACTGGAGTCACTGAATCTTCCATCAGCATCACTCTCCAAATGAACAAAAAACGCAGGCTTATCCGCAATCAATGTAATTCGCCTCCCTTCAATAGAGACATCTATATTGGCTTTCGCTATCGGCAAGGTTTTTAGCTCGTGAGTACTAAACCATGTGTTGCTTATTCTGTCTTCACCGATTTGCGCTTCAACATAGAAGAAGCCTGACGTAAGTTCATCCTTCTCGATCAATTCATCCAACTGCCACAAAATCGTATTGCTGTCTGCTATGACTGTTTGTTCTAAGCTCCAACATTGCTTTTCTTCCCCTTGCCAATCTACCCACTTAAGCAGTGCGTTGACGCTTGCGGACTCTTTGGCATCATTGAGCAAATGTAGGCTCAACATGCCTGTATGCTCGGAAAATACCAAATACTGCGGCGCAAAAAAGCGTTTTGCATGGTAGTGCAACTGCTTCCATCGACCACTGTATTCCAAACTAGACCAAGAACTGACAGGCCAATTGTCGTTGAGTTGCCAGTACAGCATGCCGCGACAAACTGGAGAAATGGCACGCCAATGATCGCATGCAGTTTTGATCGCGATTGCCTGCTGAACTTGACTTAAATACAGCATACTCTCAAATCCAGAGGGAAAACGAAAATAGCGCGTGAACATCTCTGTGATAATACTATGACCTCGAGGGTTCTTCTGATGTTGTTCGAAAGTTGGGGATGTAATATTCCAGTCTTGCTCAGGGACAAACCGCTTAACTTCAGCAAAAGATGGCCAAGATTGAAAACCAAACTCAGAGCAAAAACGAGGATTCACGTCAACGTAGGCACTGAATGATTTTCCTGAATGCCAAACGTCCCAAAAGTGCATATCGCCTTTACTATCATCATGCCACGCATCACCGAAATCCAGTTCACCATTACATGGGGAACTTGGCCAGAAACGGCGAGTGCTATCTCGCTCGGTAATCTCCTTCTCAATCATGCGGTTGAGGCGATCGTAGTTTACCGTGTATTTGACTTTGCTGCGCTTAGATTCGTCATACCAACCAATAGCTCCAATCACTTCATTGTCACCACACCAAAGTGCGATTGATGGGTGCTCCTTGAGCCTCGGGATTTGGAATCTAAGTTCTTCTTCTACCTCTTTTAAAAACTCGTCGTTTGATGGGTACAACGAGCAGGCGAACATCATGTCTTGCCACACCAACAAGCCAAGTTCATCACAAAGGTTATAAAAGGTTTCACTCTCGTACTGACCACCGCCCCATACGCGAATCATGTTCATGTTGGCATCAACCGCACTTTGCAAAAGGTTGCGATAACGTGTTTCGCACTCTCGCCCCGGCATTGCGTCAATAGGGATCCAGTTGGCGCCTTTAGCATTAATCGGTACGCCATTGACGATAAATTCCATTGCAGAGCCGTGCTCATCAGCTTGGTTATTTAGGGTTAACTGACGCAAACCAATGTTGTGCGTTAACTTTTGCTCTCTGCAAGAAATGGTAATGGGATAGAGATACGCTTCGCCATAACCCGATGGCCACCAGCGTTGAGGCTCAAAAATGTGGAACTGGCAATGATAGTGATCACTTCCTTTTGTTTGAATACATTGACGCTCACCATTAAATTCAACAATCATTTCATGGCGTTGACTGTCCGTTTCCACTTCAACTACTACATCAAGAAACACACTCCCATCGGCTTGCCATTGCTGCTCTGTCGAGAAGCCTTTGAGCCAAAGCTCATTCACAATGTCGATTTGAATGGGGTCGTAAATACCCGATACCATCAAGCAAATGCCCCAGTCCCATCCGGAATGGCATTGTGTTTTGCGGATCAAGTTCATGTGTGGAATTTGGTTGTTGCCCATTGCCGATGGAATAGGAAATGGCAGTTTTTTTGCTCTTGCGATACCTTCTAAATCCGCCCGAGCAAACTCAACCCGAATCGTGTTAGTACCTTGCTTTAAATGCGGTTTAATATCCACACGTTGCTGGGTAAACATGTTGCTGCAAGTTAGTGCTAGCTCACCATTAACATAGAAGGTTGCCAATGTATCGACACGAGTTAGCGTCATCCAAATTTGCTTGGCAGACAACGTAAACGCGTCGACGTCAAACTCACGTGAGATATGCCACTCACACTCTTCAATCCATCGAACTTTGTTTTCATTATCGGCAAAATAAGGATCTGGAATCTGCTCTGCTTGTAAAAGCGCCGACACATTATCGCCCGGAATAAACATTGGAATTTCAAGATTGGGGCGCTGTGGCGAGGTAAGCATCCACTGCCCGTTAAGTTCGAAGTGAGCCATCGAGTTAAACCTTAGCTTGGGAAAAACATGTTTTCTCAATGTAATCCTGATAAACCCATGCAAAAAAAAGGGAAATGTTAATTACATACGAAATGCGGTGCATTTCACGTAAAAACTCTTTCTTTTGATCTCTACCCAAAAATCAGCAACTTGGCTAACCTGTTAAAAATTAATCGAAATCTAAGGTTATATTTGCAACTTCGACATGTTAACATCATCGGCTTTTTGAACATCCTCACACTTTTCGTTGAAACGATGTGAGGGGAAATGCACGGCTTCATAGCCCTAAAAAGCGAAGTAATTATGTCAAATATGACGAATGCCGCCTCCCACACAGCGCCTATTCAGGATGCTGACTATTCTGCTATTCATCCCCCATCTTTACTCAAGCGCCTCGAACTCACCAATCCTGTCTTTTGGTTAAGTGGTAGCTTCCTCACTCTATTCGTTTTACTTGCTCTAACGAATACCGACTCTCTAACCGCAATGGTTAACACCGGCTTCGGCTTTGCTACTAAATATTTCGGAGCTTACTGGCAAGTACTGCTTCTTCTGAATTTCCTAATTGGTTTGGCTCTTGCGTTTGGTCGCACTGGTTATGTGCGCCTAGGTGGTCTAGCGAAACCTGATATTGATAACTTTAAGTGGTTGTCAATCGTACTCTGTACTCTACTTGCAGGTGGTGGTGTGTTCTGGGCCGCAGCTGAGCCTATCGCGCACTTTGTGACTGCTCCGCCTCTATACGGGGAAGCCTCACCGAAAACTGCCGCAATCAATGCCCTATCTCAGTCTTTTATGCACTGGGGCTTCTTAGCTTGGGCGATCCTTGGTGGTCTATCTTCCATTGTCTTAATGCACTTGCATTACGATAAAGGCCTGCCTCTTAAGCCGCGTACTCTGCTTTACCCTGTGTTTGGTGATAAAGCCATTAAAGGCTGGATTGGTGATGTTGCTGACGCATGTAGCATCATTGCAGTAGCAGCAGGAACCATCGGTCCTATCGGCTTCTTAGGTTTACAAATTAGCTACGCGCTAAACTCATTGTTTGGCCTGCCAGATACGTTCGTAACGCAAAGTATGGTTATTATGGCGGCGATCCTGATGTATACCCTTTCCGCACTGAGCGGTTTGAGCAAGGGTATTCAAATCGTCAGTCGTTACAACATTATTTTGTCTGTACTATTAATTGGTTACATCCTGTTCTTCGGGCCGACAAGCTTTATCGTTGATGGCTACGTGCAAGGCGTTGGTCGTATGGTGGATAACTTCTTCCCTATGGCACTTTACCGTGGTGATACAGGCTGGCTAAGTTGGTGGACAGTATTCTTCTGGGGTTGGTTTATCGGTTATGGCCCAATGATGGCGATCTTTATTGCTCGTATCTCTCGTGGTCGTACAATTCGCCAATTAATCATGTCTATTAGCATCGCGGCACCGCTGATTACTTGCTTCTGGTTTAGTATCGTTGGTGGCAGTGGCCTTGCGTTTGAACTTGATAACCCTGGTTTGATTTCATCTGCGTTTGAAGGCTTTAACTTGCCCGCAGCACTGCTAGCGATTACTGGTGAATTACCTTACCCAATGATCATTTCGGTTCTGTTCCTGATCTTAACGACAACATTTATCGTGACGACGGGTGACTCGATGACTTACACAATCAGTGTAGTGATGACGGGCTCAACAGAACCAAACGCAGTGATTCGCTCGTTCTGGGGGCTGATTATGGGTATTGTCGCTATTGCGCTTATCTCAATGGGCTCTGGTGGTATTTCTGCATTGCAGTCTTTCATTGTAATTACTGCCGTGCCTGTGTCTTTCATTTTGCTGCCAAGCATTTGGAAAGCACCCGGCATTGCAAGCAGAATGGCAAAAGAGCAAGGCCTCGTTTAAACCGCCTCTCTAACCAATATGCGAAAAAGAGCCCTTCATTGGGCTCTTTTTAATTCTGCGCTTTATCCTACGCTATCAATGCGAATCATCACTGCGTCTGGACGCCAATACTCGAATTCGCAGTCCATTAAATGCCCATCTTGTTTGTAGTTTACCCGCCGAATTTTCAGAACGGGTTGTCCTTCAGCTAGGTTCAACGCCTTAGCGACATGAGCAGGAGCTGACGTGGGAATCACATCAAAACGAGAGCGCTTTGTCTCGTAACCATACTTCTCACGATAAATGCCTGTCAGGGACATGGTGAGGTTCTCAGACAATATACCCTCAAACAGTGCCGCTTTGAGCACGTTCTCAACAAACAATACCGCTCGCCCATCAATAAAACGTAACCGTTCAATTACATAAATTGGGGTAATTCGCTCCACCTCTAACGATTTGGCATACTCACCTGCGGCCATTTCACTTCGCACGTTGAGTAGCTTAGTTTCTGCAATACGATGCTGCTCTCGAATCATCTGATGGAAGTGAGAACGAGACAACGGGTTGTAACAGATACGCTCAGGAGATACATACCAACCCCGGCGCTCTTCTCGATAAATAAGACCTTCCGTTTCCAAAGACACCAACGCATCTTTGATTGTGATTCGAGTCGTAGAAAACAGCTCACTGAGCTCTCTCTCTGACGGCAGTTTTTGTCCTTCCGACATGATGCCGGAAAGAATCTGCTGTTTTAAGCTGCTTCTAATTTTTCCTAATTGGGTACCAAATTGTCCGGTGCCTGTCGCTCTCATTCTGATCTAGTCCAAGGATAATTTGACGAATAACATAAGGCGTTTACGTAACAAAAATATGACATTAATCAACAGAACACATACTGAACGTATGAAATATAAGTGCCATATAAAATCAGCAAAACTGTCAAATTACTTGCGCTAAATCGTCACATTCCATCCATAGCATACAAAGCGAACTTACTGACCTAGTCCAGAAGGATGGAGACAATGAAAACTTTGCTAAGTCGTTCAATTACCGCACCAGCGGCAATCATTGCGGTAACGCTCGCTACGCCAACAGTAGCGAAAGAAGCCGATATTGAATCTTTGGTAGCAGCAGCACAAAAAGAAGGGGCGGTTTACAGTGTGGGTATGCCTGACAGTTGGGCAAACTGGAAAGACACTTGGGCTGATTTAAAGTCAAATTACAACCTTAAGCACCAAGACACGGATATGAGCTCGGCTCAAGAAATCGCAAAATTCGAAGCTGAGAAGAAAAACGCGACCGCAGACATTGGTGACGTAGGCTTTGCCTTCGCACGTGTAGCGGTTAAAAAAGGCGTCACTCAGCCATATAAACCAACAACTTGGAATGACATCCCAGATTGGGCAAAAGACGAAGATGGTCATTGGGCACTTGCTTACACTGGCACTATTTCTTTTATCTCCAACAATAACCTCGTAAAAGACGCGCCAAAAACGTGGGATGACCTATTAAAAGGCGACTACAAAGTGACCGTAGGTGACGTAGGCGTAGCAGCACAGGCAAACAACGCGGTTCTCGCCGCAGCGTTCGCCAACGGTGGGGACGAATCCAACCTCAAGCCTGCGCTCAAATTCTTTTCTGAACTCGCGAAGCAAGGTCGTCTTTCATTTACCGATCCGAACATCGCCAACCTAGAAAAAGGCGAAGTGGAAGTGGCGATCATGTGGGACTTCAATGCATTGAACTACCGCGACAAAATTGACCGCGACCGCTTTACAGTGAGCATTCCTCAAGATGGCTCTGTGATTTCTGGTTATACAACCATAATCAATAAATACGCGAAGAACCCTAATGCAGCAAAGCTTGCTCGTGAATACATCTTCAGCGATCAAGGGCAAATCAACTTAGCAGAAGGTTATGCGCGTCCAATCCGCACCAACATCACACTGCCTCAAGCAGTGCAAGACAAGCTAATTGCTAATGACCAATACAGCAATGTACACCCAGTGACTGACTTCTCAGCTTGGGAAAAGTCCGCACGTAAGCTGCCACGTCAATGGCAAGAAAGTGTCTTAATCCACCAGCAATAAGAGTAAGTCGTTATGAGCAATAAGGTCATCCTTGTTGTTCTAGATGGACTGAACTATCAGGTAGCCCGTGATTGCATGGGCTACCTCAATGGTCTTCTAGAACAAAGTCGTTCCCAACAAGAAACTCGCGCAACGCTTTATCCTGTGCAGTGTGAGCTGCCCTCTATGTCTCGCCCACTTTATGAGTGCATTTTAACGGGCGTTCGCCCTGTAGAAAGCGGCATCGTAAACAACAATATCGTTCGTCTATCCAAACACGATTCCATTTTCAGTTTGGCAAAAGCCCAAGGAAAAGTGACCGCTGCGGCTGCCTACCACTGGGTAAGTGAGCTTTATAATCGCGCGCCATTTGAACCTGTTCGCGATCGTTTCACGCATGATGAAACCCTGAATATCCAGCACGGCTGCTTTTACCATTGGGATCATTATCCTGATGAAGCCTTGTTCCTGGACGCAGAGTATTTACGCCGCAACTATCAACCTGATTTCTTATTGATCCATCCGATGAATATCGACGATACAGGACATAAGTTTGGCCTAGACTCTCGCCAATACCGCAATTGTGCGCGAGGTGCAGACATTATTCTTTCCAACTACATCGATCAATGGCTTGCTGATGGGTATCAAATCATTGTGACCAGCGATCATGGCATGAACAACGATCTTTCTCACGGTGGGATTTTACCTGAAGAACGAGAAGTTCCCCTGTTTGTCATTGGTGATAAGTTTACCCATCAAGATTGTCATATTAAGCAAACTGATATTTGTGGCACCGTTTGTCAATTGCTAAACCTTGACCACACGAAGCCATACACTCAGGAATTGTTAGCACTATGAGCAGTTCAGTCCTCTCCCCAAGCTCTAGCGAATCACGTTCAAATTTGGCAAGTACTTGGTTAAAGCGCTTTAAGCCAGCCATTTGGTTGGCACCTTTCGCACTGTTTTTCTATCTATTTCAACTCGCACCGATGATTTGGGTGCTGTTAAACAGCTTTATCTACGATGGCGAGTTTGCCTTCGATAACTACATTGAAGTGCTCGACTCCGCCTTTATGATGCAGGCGTTTGGCAACAGTTTGTGGTTAGCTGTGTGGTCGAGCATTTTTGGCTTAGCCATTGCGACTCTGTTGGTCTCTTCTCTGCGCAGAGTCGATTCTAAAGTCCGCGACGGTGTGATTGCGTTTACGAACATGAGCAGCAACTTTGCAGGCGTACCTCTGTCATTCGCTTTTATTATTATTTTGGGCACCAATGGGGCGATTACCCTTTTGCTCAAGCAGTATGGCTTACTCGGTGATTTCGACCTTTATGGTAAATGGGGCCTGCTGGCAATTTACATCTACTTCCAAATCCCGCTGGCGGTGTTGTTGCTCTACCCTGCGTTCGATGCGTTGAGTGATGATTGGCAAGCAGCTGCTGCGCTACTGGGAGCCAAAACATCACAGTATTGGGCGAAAATCGCTCTGCCAGTGCTCTCACCAGCCTTATTCGGTACCTTTATTATCTTAATAGCCAACGCAATCGGCGCATATGCGAGTGTTTATGCGCTGACCTCCGGTAACTATAACGTCATCACAATTCGAATTGCGAGTCTGGTATCGGGAGACCTGTTCCTTGAACCTAATCTCGCCGCTGCAATTTCGGTGATTCTAATGGCGTTACTTGCCTTTATCACAGTGATTAACCAATGGCTCATTTCGAAAAGCTATGCAGGTAGGAAGTAGTCATGAACAACGTTAATACTCGATTCCATAAAACGGTGGTTTATTCCATTGTTGGGATCATGCTCATCCCGATTTTAGCGACCTTTGTCTATTCGCTTTCATCACGCTGGGGTGCCACGGTGCTTCCAGATGGTTTCACTTTTGATTGGTACGTTAAATTGCTGACCGACCCACGCTTTTTGCAAGCGTTTGGGCGTTCGCTGTTTATTTGTATTGCTTCGCTAACCCTCAGTGTGCTTCTGGTTCTGCCAGCGATATTCGTGGTGTTTTACTACTTTCCGAAGCTCGATAAGCTCATGAACGTATTGATTTTGCTACCATTCGCTGTACCACCAGTGGTGTCCTCCGTCGGCTTGCTTCAACTTTATGCTGACAGTGAAATCTCCCTTATCGGTACTCCTTGGATTCTAGTAGGTACTTACTTCACCATCGCGTTACCGTTCATGTATCGTGCGATTTCTAATAGCTTCGAAGCAATTAACCTTAACGATTTAATGGACGCTGCACACTTGCTAGGGGCAAGCACAACCAAAGCGTTTTTGATGGTCATTTTACCTAACCTCAAAAAAGGACTGATGGCATCGCTTTTCCTTTCATTTTCATTTCTATTGGGAGAGTTTGTGTTCGCCAATATTTTAGTCGGCACACGTTATGAAACCCTGCAAATCTACTTGTATAACATGCGTCAGACGAGCGGCCACTTTACGTCTGCCTTAGTGATGACCTACTTCCTATTTATTTTTTTACTGACTTGGTTGGCAAGTCGTTTCAGCCGAGGAGTCAAACAATGAGCTACGTAACAGCGAAAAATCTGACTAAACGTTTTGGTGATAACACCGTATTTGAGGACATTCACTTTAACATCGAGCAAGGTGAATTCATTACGCTTTTAGGCCCTAGCGGTTGTGGTAAATCGACACTACTTCGCAGCCTTGCTGGGCTTAACCCTGTCGATGGAGGCGAGATTTGGGTAAACGGAGAAGATATCACGCATCAAGTCCCGCAAGAGCGTGGTATTGGGATGGTCTTTCAATCGTATGCGCTGTTTCCCAATATGACCGTCGAAGGCAACATTGCATTTGGCTTAAAAATGAAAAAGCTTGCGAATGATGATATTCGACGTGAAGTGGCTAAAGTCATCAAACTGGTGGATCTGGCAGGTAAAGAAAAACACTATCCGCATCAACTTTCTGGCGGTCAGCGCCAGCGTGTCGCACTCGCTCGAGCGTTGGTGGTGAAACCTCGCATATTATTGCTTGATGAACCACTTTCTGCGCTTGATGCCAAAATCCGCAAACACCTTCGTCAGCAAATCCGAGATATTCAGAAAGAGATGAATCTCACCACTATCTTCGTAACTCATGACCAAGAAGAGGCGATGATTATGTCTGATCGTATCTTCCTAATGAGTAAAGGAGAAATTGTTCAAGCAGGAACACCTGAAGAAATCTATACTCATCCTGCTAACGAGTTTGTGGCCGGTTTCATGGGGCACTACAACCTTGTAGAGGCCAATAAAGCCAAGCAACTCTTCAACATTGATACCGAATGGAAAGTGGCGATTCGCCCAGAGTCTATATATGTAAAAGAGCAAGGTCGTCAATATGATAGCCACATCTCAGCGCCACAAGTAGGTACGATCACCAACCACCAGCTTCTAGGTAATGTTATTCGCTATCAAGTGAACGTTGAAGAGTGTGAGCTCACTGTTGACTTGCTTAACCGCTCTTCAGAACGCTTACTAGCGAATGGCAGCCAACTAGAGCTACTCTTTAACCTAAACGAAATTCAACCAGTGAGAGCCTAAACATGTCCAAACCTTTGTATGTTTTTGATATGGATGAAACCCTAATAAACGCTGACTGCGCAATGATTTGGAACGAGTTTATGGTTGAGAAAGGCATCGCGACTGATCCTTTATTTATTATGGAAGATCAGCGTCTAATGGCCTTGTACTCTGAAGGCAAAATGGACATGGAAGATTACCTAGCGTTCTCCATGAAGCCACTAGAAAACATGCCGATTGAAGAAGTAAACGCCTTGGTTGAAGAATGTGTTGAAAGCCATATTTTGCCTAAACAGTTCCCTCAAGCCAAAACCCTGATTGAGCAACTGTCTCGTGATGGTATAGATATGGTTATCATCTCTGCCAGCGTCACTTTTTTGGTGGAAGCCGTTGGTCGCCGTCTTAATATTCCAACCGCACTCGGAATTGATTTAATCGAGAAAAACAACCGTTATACTGCTGAAATCGACGGTATCCCGAGTTATCGTGAAGGCAAAGTCACGCGATTAAAACAGTGGCTAGAAAATCAGCCTGAGCCTTATTCCGAAATCCATTTCTATACCGATTCAATCAACGATTTACCGCTTTGTGAATACGCGAACTACGCTTATCTGGTAAATCCATGCCCACAACTAAAAGAACACGCCAACAGACCGAATTGGAGTGTGTTAAGTTGGGGGTGATATAGCCTCACAAGACCGTTCTTCCTAAGTAAATACTTTTCTATTTGTTCAAAGAGCAGTTCTTTCTGCTCTTTTTTACTTCTCTTCATCACAAATTAATCACTTGATTAAATACTGATTAATTTTTCACATGTCGCATGAGAAATCAGCGTCTTATAATTAATCAAATGTTTAATATTTTGAGAGAAGATTGTGACGGAAGCGCATCGAAGGGCGGGAAGACCCACAGATAATATCGACGCAAGGGAAAAACTGATTTTCCACGCGCGCGAACTCTTCACCATTATGGCTTATGACAAGGTCTCTACTCGCCTAGTCGCGCAGAAAGCAGGCGTGAACGTGGCGATGATTCGTTACTACTTTGGCAACAAAGAAGGCTTGTTCGAGACCATGTTGCGCGAAACACTGTCACCGATGCAAAAGCAGATGCAGACGTTGGTATCCAACAGTAACGAGCAAAACTTTCTCGATCTAATGCGCACCTACTACCGCGAAATGATCAAGGTACCACAGTTCCCACGCTTAGTTGCCCAAGTTATGAATATGCCCCCATCGGAAACCCAACGCAAACTGCTCGAAAAAGTCTTCGCAGATATCAGTAAGCCAATGCAAGGCGTGATCTTTGATAAGTTGATCGACAGTGGCGTTTTACGAAAAGACGCCGACCCTCAACTTTGTCGCGTCTCTTACATCAGCTTGATGGTATTTCCTTTTATGGCACCACCAGCACTGCTCGCCATTCATGGCATTGAACTTTCTGAAGCCTTCTTGAACCGATTATTCGAACACAACATACAACTGATGAAACATGGATTTTTAGACTCGGGCGACCAATATGAAGATAAATAAAAAGCTGCTGTTCTTTCCTGCTCTTGCGGTGGGGGTCGTCATTCTGTTTTTGGCGATTAGCCTCAAACCAGATTTGCCCGTAAAACCCGCTGGAGATCGTGCACGGTTGGTCGAGACGATTCCACTTGAGCTCAAAGCCATTGCTCCAGTAGCCATAGGGTTTGGCAAGATCGCCCCAAAAGTGGAATGGAAAGCGATAGCCGAAGTGACGGGGAAAGTGGTCTACCGCCATCCGCAGCTGGAAAAAGGACAAGTGTTGCAAGCAGGGACAGAAATCTTGCGAATCGACCCACTCGATTACGAACTGAAACTGGTTCAAGCTCAAGCCGATCTCAAATCTGCTCAAACCTCTCTGGCTAAGCTGAACCAAGAAGAAGCGAATCTCAAAAGCACACTCAAGATAGAAGCCAACCGTCTGGTTATCGCCAACAAAGAGTTAGACCGTAAACAAAACCTACGTAAAAAAGGCCTAACGTCTCAATCGGATGTAGATCAGCAAGAGCAAAGCGCGCTCTCTCAACGTAAGTTAGTACTGGATATTGAAAATCAAATTGGTTTGATGCCGGATGAGAAACGAGTCGCGGAAGCCCTAGTTAAAGTTAATGCATCAAAAGTGGATGAGGCCGAACGCTCGCTTGATAAAACCATCATCACGCTTCCTTACGATTTGCGTATTGCTGACGTAGAAATTGAGAAAAAGCAAGTGGTTAATCTACAACAGACCATGGTGACCGGGCATGGTATTGATGTTATGGAGGTTGAAGCTCAACTGTCCATTCATGACATGCAAACTTTGGCTGCGAGCATCGGTGAGTTTGTTCGTGATGAATCTGGTATTCCACAACCTGATATGAATGCGATTCATGCCAACATTGAACTCAGCAGCGGTAACCTCTCTGCAAGCTGGCCTGCGAAAGTTGCACGCATCAGTGAAACGGTTGATCCAAGCCAAGCGACTGCCGGTGTGATTCTGGAAATTGAACAAGACTACCGTGCATTAAACCCAACCTCTGCGCCTCCACTAGTGAACGGCATGTTTGTGCGAGCCTTGATTGAGGGACAAGAGAACCCGAGTTGGGTCATCCCAGAGCGTGCGCTTCATGGCGATAAGATTTACCTGATGGGCGATGACAATCGTCTGCAAGTCGTGACGGTTGAAGTGTTATATCGCCGAAATAACCAAGTGGTGATCGATGGCGAATTGGAGCAAGGTCAGAAACTGATCATCAACGATTTGCTGCCTGCGATTAACGGCATGCTATTGAAAGAGTCACCTGAACAGTCAGAAACGGCTATTGAGGAGTCTGATTCATGATCCGATTCTTCGCCAAGCACCCAACAGCAGCCAACTTGCTGATGCTAACGCTGCTGATATTGGGGATTTCTTCACTTTCCACGATTAAGCGGGAAACCTTTCCTGAGTTTGATCCGCCCTACATCCTAGCTGGTGTGGTTTACCCTGGCGCTTCCCCGCAAGAAGTCGAAGAGAGTATCTGTGTCCGCATGGAAGATGCTGTTGATGGCCTTGCTAACATTGAAGAAACGCAATGTGAAGCGATTGAAGGCTCTTCGCGTCTTATCTTAAAACTGAATGAAGAAGCCGACATCGGCCGCATGTTGGTCGACGTTCAGACTCAAATCAACTCAATTAATGACTTCCCACAAGAAATTGAGTCTCCTGTGGTCCAAGAGCTAGATTGGAATGAGCCCGTTGTGGATGTCGCGATCACTGCAGACACCACATGGCCAGAGCTAAAAGCCTATGCAGAACAACTTAAACGCACATTAAAGCTCGATTATGATGTGTCTTTGGTTGAAGTTGCAGGCTTCTCTGACCACCAATACCGAGTAGAGTTAGATACTCAAGCTATTCGACAACTTGGCTTAAGTGTTGGTGATATTGCTGAGCAGATTGGTCGTCAGAACGTCAAGCTGCCAAGTGGTAATGTCGAAACGCCAGATAAGAACTTTCTGATCCGCTTTGACGAACGACGCGTGACACCAGAAGAGCTTGAGACTATTGTCGTGGGCTCTGGTCCAAATGGATCAATCATCCGTCTAAGAGACATTGCGACGATTACCGACCGATTTGAATTGGACGAACAGAAAGTCCTCTTTGATGGTCACCCATCTGCCCTACTAAAAGTCAGCAAAAACAAAGAAGACGATGCACTGCGCATTAAAGAACGTGTTGCTCAATTTGTCCAAGAACAACAAGCCATTGCGCCAGATGGTGTGATGCTACAAATGACCAATGATCTTTCATCCGTGCTTTGGGATCGCCTGACCATGATGGTCAAAAACGGTTGGCAAGGTATCATTCTGGTTTTCGCCACCATGTGGTTGTTCTTTAGTTTTCGCTACTCTTTTTGGGTCGCAGCTGGTTTGCCCGTAGCCTTCTTGGGTGGCTTATTTTTGATGGCGCAACTTGGCCTGTCCATCAACATCATGTCTTTGGTCGGGTTACTCATGGCCATCGGTATCATGATGGATGATGCCATCGTTATTGCCGAATCGATTGCCGCTCACCTCGACCGAGGAGAAGAGATCGATGATGCCGTTATCAAAGGAGTGAAAAAGGTACTGCCAGGGGTAATTTCTTCCTTCCTAACTACGGTGTGTATTTTTGGTAGCTTGTTATTCCTGCAAGGTGAAATGGGTGCGGTACTTAAAGCAGTTCCTCAAGTTCTGATCCTCGTTTTGAGTTTGAGTTTGGTGGAAGCCTTCTTGATCCTACCTAACCACCTTTCTCATTCGCTACATAAACAAAAGCAAGAGCGAAAAACACCGAAGTTCAAACAAAAGCTGCTCGCTTCTTTTGAAAACTTCCGCAACACCACCTTGGTCAACGCAGTAGATAAAGTGGTCGAGTATCGCTATGCCTTTATGGGTGGCGTGGTTGCCTTGCTTCTTATCTCCGCGGCCACGTTAGTAGGTGGTTTACTCAAGTTCCAACCCTTCCCTGAATTGGATGGCGACATTGCAGAAGCGCGTATTATTCTTCCTCCGGGTTCTTCTCTGTCTCAAACGGAAGCTGTCGTCGATAAGATCGTCGCTTCCGCTCAAAAGCTAGATAAAGAATGGACAGAGAAAGTGGAAGACGGCAATCCATTGGTTCTACACATCACCAGTCAATTCAACGCTAACGCCGACGCGAATGAATCTGGCCCTCACATTGCCACGGTACGTCTGGATTTGCTGGGTGCAGAGAGTCGTAACACACTCATCGATGAATTTATCGATGCATGGCGTGAAGACATTGGTGAACTTGCCGATCCTATCTCGCTGGTATTTAAACAACCGACCATGGGGCCGGGTGGACGAGCGATTGAAATTCGAGCGAAACATGATGATCTTGATGCGCTCAAAGCAGCCTCTATCAACATTCAGCAATACTTGAATGAGTTTGACGGTGTCCATGGCGTGTTGGATGACATGCGTATGGGTAAAGAAGAAGTCTTGGTTAAACTGCGTCCGGGAGCGGAAGCTTATGGGATTAACGGCCAACTCATCGCCAATCAATTGCGCGCGGCTTTCTTTGGCCAAACCGCAGACGAAATCCAAGTTGGAGTAGAAAATATTTCCATCGAAGTTCGCCTTGATAAAGCGCAAGCTGGTGACTTACAGCAATTGGCAAACTTCCCAATTATCTTGTCCGATGGAAGTCAAATTCCGCTCGCGACCATTGCTACTTTGGATTTCCAACGTAATTACGTAAGAATCCAGCGCATTGATGGCTTGCGCACCGTGAGCGTATTCGGCGATATCGACAATACGAAAGCCAACTCAACCGCCATTATTCGTCAGTTCCAACAGGATGAAGCGCCAAAGCTTATGCAAAAGTATCCTGGTCTTCGCTTTGATTTTGAAGGCGAAGCCAAAGATACCGCTGAAACTGGCGCATCAATGGGTAAAGGCTTCTTGCTTGGTTTGTTTGGCGTGTTTGCGATTCTGAGTTACCAATTCCGCAGTTATTTGGAACCATTCGTCGTCATGCTTGCGATTCCCCTCGCTTTTATTGGCGTGGTATGGGGACACATCCTACTCGGTCACTCATTAAGTATGCCAAGTATGATGGGCTTCGTCTCATTAGCAGGGATTGTGGTGAATGACTCGATTCTGTTAGTTCAGTACATACGCCATCATGTGGATGAAGGGGATAATGTGCATGACTCGGTAGTCAAAGCCAGTCGGGAACGCTTTAGAGCAGTATTCCTAACATCAATGACCACTGCAGCAGGTTTGCTTCCGTTGCTGACTGAAACCAGTTTGCAAGCACAGGTTATCCAACCACTGGTTATCTCTATCGTGTTTGGTATTTTCGCATCCACTCTGCTGGTGTTGTTTATGATCCCTGCTGCGTATGCCATTTTAGCTGACTTCGGCCTAGTCCATAAGCACGAAGAAATCTAAAACGACTGATAAGTAAACTTATCAAAATGAACAAGAGCGGCTTAGGTCGCTTTTTGTTCAATACCAACACGTTAAAAAACACACAATCACTTAACAAACAGAGGGTTATTGTGTCTCATTAAGTGTGAATATGAACAGTTAAGGATTAAGTATGTTGAGTTTTATATAACCAAATCAAATAACCAACACAAGATTTATAATATGTCTTATTGTCAAAAACGGAATTTCACAGAGTAAAAATACACGTAGGCAACACATTCACAATTTAAACTCACGATAATGAAAACATTGATTGAAGAATTAACATTTTAACAATCATTACAACAATGTTAACTTTAGCCTCGTTGGTCGCGCTGGTGGTAAGCCTCTCACCAAGCCTATTGTCAGTTTTATATGGACGTTCGACCACCTCCAAAATGAATAGACACCCAATTTGGTGCCCTTTTTTCGCCCGTGAAAGCATTCTTCGCGGGCTTTTTTCTTTAAGTTAAGTATGAACGCTCTGGATCAACTTTTTTTGTCAACCTTTCGGATTTGGAGGTAGTATGCCCCGAATTCAACTGCGAAGTGCGACACTCGCCAATATCAAGCGGCCAGTGCCATTTCTTTAAAGACAATCGCTGG
>NZ_JAWPOP010000437.1:0-718 GCF_033344345.1 Vibrio sp. 1978 | reverse complement strand
GCTATGAGTGAGATAGAGTTGGTCGGCGTTCATGAGCTCTTTGCTATCAAGGGCGTTGTTTGCGCCTCTGAACCTATAGATCTGCTGGTGGCGATCTCCAACCAGGATTACCTTGCAGTTCTGCTGTAGGACGATGCTACTTGTTACGGGGTTAGCGTCTTGTGCTTCATCAAAAAGAATGGTGGTGTACCGGCGAGACAGATTCGGCATCCCGAGCTGATACTGTTTGAGGTAGCAATCGTGTACGGTCGGGAACGGATCTTGAACGTTTGTCATCCGTTTCCATATGAGCTCAGCACCTTCGACCACCTGGATTTGGTATCTCTCCTGTTTGGACGTAAGCACTTTACCCGTATCGGCGCGAGCAAAATGCGTATAAAGAATCCGCATGTCTGCACTACACATAAAGGCGTTGAGCGTATCGAGAATATCTTTGGCAAACGTCCAGTTCTTGGTATTCACCGCTTGGGCAATATCGGTGAGCCTTAGGTTGCCGGAGAGTTTGTGCTGGTAGCCCCTTCCTATAGTGGCGTAGGCAAGCTGGTGGGACGTTTTGCAGTCTACGTTTGCAGGAAACTTTTCTCTTGCCTCGTCGCGGATAGCCCTGTTGTATGCCAAGTAGAGGATACGTGAATCGAGGTTGTTGTGGGCGTACTTCACCAGTGTCGTGGTTTTGTCCGTTCTAGCGTAGGCCTTGAAGACAAGGCGAGGCCCTTTG
>NZ_JAWPOP010000436.1:0-720 GCF_033344345.1 Vibrio sp. 1978 | reverse complement strand
AGTAACGACAGACGTGGATAAACAAGCGGACTTCGCTTCTTACAAGACGTTTGATTTTGGTACTCAAAATGATGCCCCAGCAAGTATCGACGGACGCCGTATAGAACAAGGTTTGGCTGCTCAACTGGAATCGAAAGGGCTTTCTCGAGTTGCAAGTGGTGGTGATTTATACGTTCATCACGATATCGTTGAGGAGTCGGAGTTGGTATCGTCTGGTTCTTCTTTTAGCGTCGGTTATGGATGGAAGAGCTTTGGTGTGATTACATCAAGCCCTGAACGATATAAAGAACGCAAATACGGGAAGTTAGTGGTAGAGCTGGTGGATAGTAAGGCGAACCAAGTTGTGTGGAAAGGCGTTTCAAGCCGCAAGTTAACCGAATCAATGAGTACTGAGAAAAGGGAAAATTTGATCACAGAAGAAGTGGCGAAAATGTTCGAAAACTACCCATACGGCAAGAACTAAGTCCTCAGTTATATCAAACTGAGTGGCTAAAACCACGAGGCGAGAATTTCGATTGCAAATTCTCGCCCTCAGAGTTAAAAGTACGTATTACTGTGATGTAGGTGAACGTTGTGCGTGCTCTTCTTATTAGCTTTTTCGGGCTATTTCTGAGCTTATTGGCGGTTTCTGTCGGCCAAGAATCATCATCGCCTGAAACTACTCATCACTACACCGTCGGCAGTGCGTTTTATGATGAAGACGCACAAGTTTCCGAAACG
>NZ_JAWPOP010000435.1:0-722 GCF_033344345.1 Vibrio sp. 1978 | reverse complement strand
GTGCTGTTTCAGGTATTGTATGGCCAACAATCCAAGGTGGTCTAGATGCACTTGCTCACGGTATCTCTACTTCTGGCGCAATCGGTCAGTTTGTATATGGTACGCTTAACCGTGCTCTAATTCCTGTAGGTCTACACCACGTACTGAACTCTTTCTTCTGGTTTGGTATGGGTTCTTGTCAAGAAGTGCTAGTTTCTGGCGCAACAGCTGCTGGTCAAGCTCTTCCTGCACTACAACAACTTTGTGTTGACCCAGCTCTAGCTAAGACTCTTGTTGCAGGTCAAACTCACACATTTGAATTCGCTAACTCAGTAACTCCAGAAATTACAGCAACTGTTAAAGAAGTAACTGAAACAGTTAAATCTGGTGACCTACACCGTTTCTTCGGCGGCGATAAGAGCGCTGGTGTATTCATGAACGGTTTCTTCCCAGTAATGATGTTTGGTCTACCAGGTGCAGCACTTGCTATGTACCTAGCGGCTCCTGTTGAGAAACGTAGCCAAGTTGGTGGTGCATTGTTCTCTGTTGCATTCTGTTCATTCCTAACTGGTATCACAGAGCCTCTAGAGTTCATGTTCGTATTCCTAGCTCCTGCTCTATACGCGATTCACGCAGTGTTCACTGGCCTATCGCTAGTTGTTGCTAACATGCTTGGTACGCTACACGGCTTCACATTCTCTGCTGGTCTAATTGACTACTTGTTGAACTACGGTCTAGCAACT
>NZ_JAWPOP010000434.1:0-722 GCF_033344345.1 Vibrio sp. 1978 | reverse complement strand
CGGCTTGTATATCGGTTTGAAGCAAATAGTTTAAAAAAGAGCGGTTTGATGCCGCTCTTTTTTCGATTAATTTAATCTTCGTTAGTAGACGATATTTTATGAATCGCTAAATCCGCACCATTAAACTCGTCTTCTTCTGAAAGCCTTAAACCTGTTAGAGCGTTAATTGCGCCATAGACTACAAGAGCGCCTAAAACCGCAATGGAAATGCCAAGAAATGTCCCTAAAACTTGAACCGCGAAACTAACACCGCCCATTCCACCAAATCCACTTTGACCAAAAACTCCTGCAGCGATCCCGCCCCAAGCACCACATACTCCATGCAAAGGCCACACACCCAGTACGTCATCGATTTTGGTTCGGTTTTGCAGGTATGTAAACAGATACACAAACAAAACCCCAGCAACGGCACCTGTCACTAATGCACCAAGCGGATGCATTAAATCTGACCCCGCGCAAACCGCAACCAAACCGGCCAAAGGGCCATTGTGAATAAAGCCAGGGTCATTTTTACCCGCAAGTAATGAAGCTACGATACCTCCAACCATTGCCATCAACGAGTTCATCGCCACTAAGCCACTGATTCCAGAAAGAGTTTGAGCGGACATAACGTTGAAACCAAACCAACCAACACAGAGAATCCAAGCCCCAAGTGCCAAAAATGGGATATTAGATGGAGCGAAGTTCGTATGCTTTCCTGCGCGGATACGACCTCTACGCAT
>NZ_JAWPOP010000433.1:0-722 GCF_033344345.1 Vibrio sp. 1978 | reverse complement strand
CGGCCCCAGCAGAGGCAGAAGCAGAAGCAGAAGCAGAAGCGCCACAAGAACCGGAAGCGCCTCGTATTCAAGAGCAAGACAACCCAACAGAAAGCTTCTTCGCTCGCCTTAAACGCAGCCTTAGCCGTACGAAAGCAAACATTGGTGCTGGTTTCTTTGGTCTGTTCAGCGGTAAAAAAATCGATGACGACCTATTTGAAGAGCTAGAAGAGCAACTGCTCATTGCCGATGTGGGTATGGACACCACCACAAAAATCATCAACAACCTGACAGAAAAAGCCTCTCGAGGTGATCTGAAAGATGGCGAAGCCCTTTATGGTCTGCTGAAAGAAGAAATGGCGGAGATTCTATCTAAAGTAGAACAGCCTCTAGAGATCGACAGCAGCAAAACACCTTATGTCATCTTGATGGTTGGTGTGAATGGTGTGGGTAAAACCACCACCATCGGTAAACTTGCGAAGCAGTTCCAAAGCCAAGGCAAGAAAGTGATGTTAGCGGCTGGCGATACTTTCCGAGCGGCTGCAGTTGAGCAGCTGCAAGTGTGGGGCGAGCGTAACAATGTTCCTGTGATCGCGCAGCATACTGGCGCAGACAGCGCATCGGTTATCTACGATGCGATTGAAGCGGCAAAAGCGCGTGGCGTCGATGTGGTTATCGCCGATACGGCGGGTCGTCTACAAAACAAAGCCAACCTAATGGAAGAGCTACGCAAGATTGTACGT
>NZ_JAWPOP010000432.1:0-722 GCF_033344345.1 Vibrio sp. 1978 | reverse complement strand
AATATTTTTACCTTGTCAAGATACTGTATGAAAAAACACTCCTTATAATGAGAAAAAACATGGACTCAATAAGGGGTTTAACATGCTAAATGAGAACATTAAGAGACTCCGAGAGGAAAAAGGAGTCACTCAGCTTGAAATGGCTAAATCTGTCGGAGCATCGGCAAAAACCGTTATGAACTGGGAATCAGGCAAGACTGAACCAAAAGCATCAGAGCTAGTTTTAATAGCTAAAAGACTTGGGGTATCAGTTAATGAAGTGCTTGGAAGAGAACAGAATCCACACGAAAGACTGATAGAGAAAATTAGTTCAGCGATTGGGGATTTCAACGACGCGGAGATCGAATCACTCTCGATAATGGTCGAAGGTTTGTATTTGAGGAATCAAAGCAACAGGGCTAGAAATAATTTCTCCTCAGATAAGACTCGCTAACGCTCAAACACTGGCGCGCTACGCTTGCGAATACACGGAGAACACTGATGGTTCAGTGGAATTTACCCCCGTAATACTAGACGGGGGTTTGGCTCCGCTTTTAGGTCCCTCCCGCAAAGCGGGCCCCTCCCAAAATGCTCGCTAACCGACGAAGTTATGACGATGAAGAAAATCATATTATCAATGGCCTTAATGAGCTCGAGTTCATTGGCAGACCCGACAATGAGCGAAGTCATTGGTCGTGAAGAAGATCCAAACCAGCCGATTGAAGAAGTCTATGGCAAGGAAC
>NZ_JAWPOP010000431.1:0-724 GCF_033344345.1 Vibrio sp. 1978 | reverse complement strand
CTCCTTTTCCTGTGGAAGAACTGAGTTTGGATTTCGTACGCCTTCGTGCGGAAGAAGGGATGCGTGGAACGGACAGTTATCAAGTATTCGCTACGCGCAAAGATGTGGTTGAAAGCCGAGTTGAAGCGTTACAACAGTCTGGTTTAAAGCCTGTGTTGGTTGACGTGCACTCTCAAAGCCTAGGTCATATCTGGAAGCTTGCCGCAGAGCGTTTTCCTGAAAAAAACAAATACTGTTTGTTAGACATCGGCTCGCTAGCGAGTTCATTCACCATGTTTACCGAGCAAGGCGAACTGTTTCATAAGGAGTTTGCGTGCGGTACTCGTATCTCAATGGGGACGTCACAAGAAGACTTACTTTCTGATGATGCTCAAGCCAAAACGGAACAGTTCAATCGTCAAGTGGTTGAGCGCGTAAAACGTCAAATGCAGCTCTATACCTCGATCAATGGTTCGCAAAACATCAAAGGCATTTGGTTATCGGGCGAGGGGGCATCGACGCCAATGTTGGCAGAAGAGCTCTCGCATCAGTTGGCATTGGAGTGCGAGTTGCTAAACCCACTCGGACTGTTTGAAATGAAAGTGTCGAAACGCAAGCGCCGAGCGGCCGATTGGCAACATTTTTCGACGGCTGCAGGGCTGGCGGTGCGTGGCATTCATTGGTTAGGAGGTGTGCGTGCTGTATCGCATTAACTTATTGCCTTGGCGCGAAAATCAAAGGGAAG
>NZ_JAWPOP010000430.1:0-725 GCF_033344345.1 Vibrio sp. 1978 | reverse complement strand
TTGATTGCTCAAGGTTACGTGCAAGCGGCCTTTGAGCTGCAAGATTCAGGCTTTCGTCTGATTGAAGATCAGCAATTACAGCACGTTCCTCTACACGAATTTTTATTGCGTATCCGCGCGCAAGTCTTATGGTGCTGGAACCGCCTAGATGAAGCCGAAGAGTGTGCGTACCGAGGCCTACAAATTCTCGAAAACCATTCGCCGAGTAAGCACTTACATAGCTACTCAATGTTGGCACGCATTGCGATTGGCCGTGGCGAACTAGACAAAGCCGGTAAATTCATCGAGCACATTCAACATTTAATGAAGCAGTCTACGTACCACGTAGATTGGACCGCCAACGCCTCTTTATCGTTGATCTTATTCTGGCAAGCGCGTGGCAATACAGAAGCCATGCAAGAATGGTTGAACACGGCGGTTCGTCCAGAATCGGCATGTAACCACTTCTTACAACTGCAATGGCGCAATATAGTGCGTGCACACATCAATTTGGGTCAGTATGAGGAAGCACGCCAAGCGCTAAACTTCCTGCAAAGTGAAGCGCGCCGTACCAACCTCATTACCGATACCAATCGCAACCTCGTTGTTGAAGCAGTCTTGGCCGCACGCCAAAAAGACGAAGAGCAAGCCAAAGCGCTGCTAAAAGAAGCGCTAGTAATGACGAACCAAACAGGTATGGTCGGAAACTTCCTGATTGATGGCGCTACGATTGGTGGCCTGCTAGA
>NZ_JAWPOP010000429.1:0-725 GCF_033344345.1 Vibrio sp. 1978 | reverse complement strand
TCCGTGCAAGGCTACGTTGTTAAGCCGGGTGAATACACGTTGCCCGCAGGTTCTAACATCCAAATGTTTGTTTACGAAGCTGGCGGACTCCGCGCTGGCGCGCAGCTCGACAAAATGATCGTCAAACGTGGCGATCAGAACATCGAGTTCGATTACAAACGCTTTTTGGATACAGGCGACAACAGCCAGCTACCAAGACTGGAATCGTTAGACGTGTTATTTGTGCCTGCTTCCCCATTGGTCGGCAACATTGAGCAAGAATTCGATGCAGCCAAACTCGCCAACTCTGGTGACAGTGCCGACTCCGCTCGCGCAATCAAAGTGTTCGGTGAAGTGAACGCCCCGGGCTCATTTACTTACAAGCCAAACACCACACTTGTCGATGTGGTCATGCGCGCTGGCGGCGTTACTCGCTACGCGAGCGTTGAGCAAATTCGCGTGATTACGAACAACACACCAACTATGTTCAACTTGAAAACCTACCTAGATACAGGCGATCAAAGCTTGCTGCCTGAGATATTGCCCGGCGCAACCATCTTTGTTCCTAAGCAGGAAGAAGAGATAAAAGCTGGCGCGAACGTAGTTTATATCATGGGTGAAGTTGCGCACCCGGGGGCTTACGAAGGTAAACAAGGCGCGAGCTTTATGGACATTCTGGCAAACGCGGGGGGCCCGACTCGTTACGCAGAATCACGCCAAATACGAGTGATAAAAGCCGACGGTCA
>NZ_JAWPOP010000428.1:0-725 GCF_033344345.1 Vibrio sp. 1978 | reverse complement strand
CCCCAAAAAGTTCGCGCCACTTTCGCTTTGCTCCCCACTTTGATTCACTAAGTCGCGGCTAAAAAACTCGACGTAATGTTTATCTAATTGCGTTTCACCAATGTGCGTCGAAAACTCCTCTTCATAGATGTCCAACAGCATCAGCAAGGCATATTGATTTTCGACTTGTACCCCAATCAACATGTCTAATTGCGAAGTGGTTTGAATAACCCGTTGCTCAAACTTGGCTAACGTCTGTTGTATTTTCTGGCGGTTGGGTGAGATGGGAAACCAAACGGCGTTATCGAAGGTATCAGCCAATTTTTCCGCTTCCACTTCAATATCAACCAACGATTTAGTGAGCTCGAAGTTCTTTCGCTCCTTGATGGCATACTGATTCACAATCACATCGCGTTCTTCAATCAGCTGATGGCCGACCTCAGAAAGCGCGCTATGAAGTTGTTGCGTACTCTTGGAATTAATGTGAGCCATGTAGGCAAAGGTGCACGCCACCAGCATCGCAATAAATAAGCATGAATTGACCAACCTAAACTTATTCATTTTCCAGCACCTCTAAAATTACTGGCCTTGGGGCGCTGAGTGACGTCAAGAACGCTTCGATGTCTTCGATATTACTATCACTCATCGTAATACCAAGCTGCGTTTGTGCCATGATTTGAATGGCCTCAGCAAGGGTGGTCACTTGCCCGTTATGAAAATACGGCCCCGTTAATGCGACGTTTCTT
>NZ_JAWPOP010000042.1:0-18058 GCF_033344345.1 Vibrio sp. 1978 | reverse complement strand
AACCAGCGATTGTCTTTAAAGAAATGGCACTGGCCGCTTGATATTGGCGAGTGTCGCACTTCGCAGTTGAATTCGGGTGTATTGAGTTAAGTTATAAGAAGAGTAGATCGAATTAATATCTTTTGCAGACTCAGTCATAGAATTTTTCACAATGTAACGGAGCTTAAACTGAGATAACAGCAATCCCGCCACTATCATTTTCAGTATAAATTCCATTGTTAAAAAATTGACGCATCGACCTATGCGTCTCATATTTATAGAACGATGATGAATGTGAATAAGTTTATTTATAGCCCATATAAATAACAAAGGCCTAAATAATATTTAACTTCAGAAAAAAGGATTACAATAATGAATTGTTACCATCCATTTAATACACATAAGAAATTTAAATATTTTAAATGAGAATCATAGACTTAGAGACTATTGATTTTAAACTCATAAACATCATGTGAAGCACATGCTATAACTATTTTAATTTCTGATCAATTTCGTTTAATATCTTAGCGTCATTTTCTTGTCACTAAGAAAATCAAAATTGTAACGATTAGCATACAACGGATTGTGAGCTTCACAAAACACATTAAGTTATTGATTTAAGGCTCTTTATGTCATCACTCTCTGAATCATCTGCTATTAAAAACGAACGAGAGATAAACTCTGTTTATGTAAACTTATTTACTCATAAACAGATGCTTATTGATTATTTGTTCAGTACACTACCGGAAAATGACAACACTTCACTTACAAGCTTTACAGACAAAGAAACTTTTTTGTCCACATTGAATGATGAAGCCTTAATGAAATTCAATGACTTATCTAAAACCCACCTTGAACAGTGTTTTTTTCTTAGTCATAAATTCACAAAAAAAACACCCAAAGCTATAAATCTTGCTAAAGACATTCACCAAACGAACATAAAGAAGTTTTCTACATGTCTATTAGTTGTTCCAGACTCGCTACTATCATCAACTAATGATGATTTTATAAGTGTCTTTCTACAAAGCTTAAATGAGCTGGCAAATAATAAAAAAATCACTATTAGTGTTTGTATATATGGGCATCTGACGACTTCACTATTAAAGCCCATTCTTATTTCTCATAATAGACACATTGCAGGTTTGGCGACCATGACATCATTAGATGACGCTCGCTACTGCTATCTTGTGGATTTTTGGTCCAATAAACACGGTGTAATTACCCAACACGAATACATTCTCACTAAAACTAAAGATAAAACACTAAAAGCAACGTCTTACGAAACGCATCAATCTCATGTCATGCCAGAAGACAAATCGGATAGCGATAGAATCTATGTCAGCAGAAGAGCTTTCAGAGAAAGCGTGAAAGCCCCAAAAGGGATGCGTGTGGCAGAGAGCAATCAAGGACTCATAGCGATGCTAGACAACCCTCGCTCTTCAACTATTGTTTTCAGCTGTGATAACCAAAGCGAAGTTCAACAGATCGCGTTAGATTGCTACCGTTTAAGGTCCGCGTATGGCCGTCAGCTAAAGATTATTGTCAGGGAGACCCAACAATGTCTGAGATATGCAGATGAAAAGTTCTTACTTCGCTCGGGGGCAAACTTCATTTCTCACGCGCAAATCCCCCCAATGCGCTTTATGACTCAGGTTGAAGCAATTCAAGGCCAGATGCTTACACGCCCAATTCCTGACAGTTTAGAGGCGCTCTTAAAGTATGACCTTAAGTTTGGTAGCAAAGGCTACTTACAAAACCAGGACTTTAGCCAATACTGTATTGACGTCATTTCCCACTCAACACACTCAAATGTGAACTTTGCGCTTATCAAGCTGAACTTATTACCAGGTATGACGGCAGAGGAATGTTTACGTCTTTGCCATATTCGAAGAGATGGCGACGTTGTGACAGCCTGCAACAAAGCTCTATATGTCTTGTTCAGTGCTATTCGACATAGCGATATTGATATTGCACTCAACAATATATTTGAGTTCCCAGTGAGAGACTTATTTCATTCAACTCACACGTTTGATACTCAATTAGATATCGAAACAGAGTTAAAATTCATCGTTCAAGATGAAGCCGTCATATCCGACGACGTTTCAGCTCTGGCGACAGAGAGGAAAATATTCCATACCGCCACTAACTCCATTACTGATGTTCCTCCTTTGTTTGCTGTGAAAAAAACCATCGAGCTCAAGGAGCGTTCATGAATATTAACGATTTTTTACTGACCGTGATTATCAGCTCAGGTATTGGCCTACTCCTAGGATACTTTATCCGTGACCTAGTAAACGCTACCCGACGCTTTTACCACAAGCACTTAAAACGCTCGCGCTATTTTGAGCTAGATACATCAGCCACTAATACTAAGAAGCTTAAGTAATGATATCGCATTCTCATGACTCTACCCCCTCTACTATAGGATTGGGCTGGTGGAATATTTACTTTATCGCAAAAACAGCGCTCTATTTTCAAGGAATCATCGATTTCCATCCAATAGAAAACTTTGCGCTGTTGATCTTCATCCTGCTTCCTATCTCGATGAAAAGCCTAAATGCGGTACGTCATATCGTTGTATTTGTCGCCGCAGCGTGGCTCTTGCATTACGATTCTTACCTACCTCCTCTAGACCGTCTTTGGGCTCAAGCGGGACAGTTAATGCAGTTTGAATTGAGTTATCTGGTCGAGCTTTTGGGACGATTTTTATCATTCCAAGCAATACTCGGATTGCTCGCTTTGTGTGGTGCGTACTTTATTTTGAGCAAGTTCGTTAGAGTTTCAGTCTTTGTGGTTATTGCGATGGTCTATATAAGTATTCCTATGACGACTGAACCTCAGACAACAGTGGCTGCAGAAGTAGCTCAACAACAGCCGACAACCGAGGTTACTGCTAGCAAACAACCTCAAATAACGGAAATTAATGATGCCAGTTTCAACACGTTAACTGCAGATTTCTTTTCTAAAGAAGCTTCTCGACGTGTGGCATTCGATACCAACAGCGCAATGGATGCTCCTTTCGATTTGTTGTTCTTGAGTATTTGCTCGGTCGCGTGGGATGACATCGAAATTGCAGGACTGGCCGATCATCCTCTATTCAAAGAATTTGACATCATGTTCGACAACTTTAGCTCTGCAACGTCATACAGCGGGCCTGCGGTCATTCGTCTGTTACGAGCCAATTGTGGTCAACAGGAACACAGTCAACTGTTCCAGCCAGCACCATCAAAGCAGTGCTACTTGTTCGAAAGTTTGAAAGAGCTAGGCTTCACAGAAAATTTACTGATGAACCACAATGGTGTCTTTGATAGCTTCCTTGAATTGATCAAAAAAGACGGCGACTTACAAGCGGCTCTTATGTCTCAAGAAGACTTAACTCCTTACCAAAAATCTTTTGATGGCTCTTCGATCTTCCGCGATAAGCAAGTATTGGATAACTGGTGGCAGCAAAGACTTAACAGTAGTGACGACAAAGTCGTGGCACTCTACAACTCAATTTCACTACATGATGGCAACAGGATCATCAATGCGAATTCAAGCACATCTATTGCTAGCTACAAAATGCGCCTTAAGAATTTGCTTGATGATCTCCACGCGTTCTTTAAAACCTTAGAGTCCTCAAAACGCAACATCGTTGTCGCTTTGGTACCAGAACATGGTGGTGGAATGCGAGGAGACCGCATGCAAATTTCGGGTATGCGAGAAATTCCTGCACCGACAATCATTCATACACCGGTAGGAATTAAAATCTTCGGAGAAGGAATTCAGCGTCAGGGCGACACCGAACACGTAAGCGAGCCATCTAGCTATCTGGCATTGTCGCAGCTCGTTTCGAATATCCTGGATAAAAACATTTATCAAAGTAAGACGTTTAGCCCTTCAATATTGACAGAGAACCTACCAGAAACACGAGTTGTCGCGCAGAACTCAGGCTCTACTGTGATTGAAGTACAAGGGAAATATTATGTTTCTCTTGATGGTTCAAGTTGGATTGAATACCCCGCAAAATAGCGAGAGTAAAACCATGCAATGACAAAGGCCGGTGTTTCCGGCCTTTGTCATATAAAAAACCAATAACCTCTCAAAGGTCTCAGAACTTCAATTGTCTATTGTCTATAAATAGGTAAAAATGGATCGAATATTATGCACTTAAGGGAATAACTAATGCCAATTGATTCACTGATCACCATCGGTATTTTCGTCGTTCTTGCTGTCGTTATCTTATCTTCAGCCATTAAAACGGTTCCGCAAGGAAACAACTGGACAGTTGAACGCTTCGGACGCTACACCCACACATTAAAGCCGGGTTTAAACTTGATCATTCCATTCGTTGATAAAGTTGGTCAAAAAGTAAACATGATGGAGCGCGTTCTCGATATTCCTGCGCAAGAGGTCATTTCAAAAGATAACGCTAACGTGGTTATTGACGCTGTCGGATTTGTTCAAGTGATCGATGCTGCAAAAGCGGCTTATGAAGTCAACGACTTAGAACACGCTATTAGAAACTTGACCCTTACGAACATTCGTACCGTTTTAGGTTCAATGGAACTGGACGAAATGCTGAGCCAACGCGACATGATCAACTCTAAGCTGTTGGCGATTGTTGACCAAGCAACAAACCCTTGGGGCGTAAAAGTCACACGAATTGAGATTAAAGATGTCCAGCCACCAGCCGATCTGACCGCTGCAATGAATGCGCAAATGAAAGCCGAGCGTAATAAGCGTGCGGAAATTCTTGAAGCAGAAGGGGTTCGCCAAGCTGAGATATTAAAGGCCGAAGGTCATAAACAATCAGAGATATTAAAAGCTGAAGGCGAAAAGCAGTCTGCTATTCTCCATGCAGAAGCACGTGAGCGTGCCGCGCAAGCAGAAGCAAAAGCGACTTACATGGTTTCCGAAGCCATTGCAAAAGGTGACATGCAAGCCGTCAATTACTTCATTGCACAGGGTTATACCGAAGCGATCAAGAGCATTGGTCAAGCCGAAAATGGTAAAATCATTATGCTTCCATTAGAAGCAACCGGACTAATGGGCTCGGTTGCAGGGATAGCAGAAATGTTTAAACAGCAAGATAAAGAATAATTTATGGACTTTTTTAGTTTGTTGGAAGGTATCTCTTTCTGGCATTGGCTAGCGTTTGGCTTTGCTCTTTTAGCAGTTGAGCTACTTGGTACCGCAGGGTATTTTCTCTGGCTCGGGATGTCTGCACTTATCGTTGGAGCACTCATGACCGTTTTGCCAATGAGCTGGCAATTGCAATGGCTTTGCTTTGCAAGCTTCAGCTTAATCACCACCTGGCTTTGGTGGCGACGACAATGGTCTAAAGACAAGCAAGAAGACCAAGAAAGAGATCTGAACCAAAAGTACAAGCAGTTAATTGGGCGTACTCTTATCCTTGAAGAAGACTTTTCCGTCGGGCTCAATCGCATCAAGGTAGCCGATACCACATGGTCCGCACAATCGGATCAAGCACTTCCAGCCGGTACCCGCGTAAGAATCACCGATGTTGAAGGTATTATTTTAATCATTGAGCCTGATTCTAATTAATTTATGCCAAAGTAATGGGGCAAATCATGCTCCATTACTTTAATCTAAACAACTGCTTTCATTTCATTACCTTAATTAAAATCGAGAAAAAAATAAGTATTAGTAATATTATTAATACCCTACCTACCATTTCCTATTATTTAATTATTCAACACACGACAATCAATAAGATAGAAATATATCTAGGTAAATTATCGATCTAAATTTATTTTAAAAAATAAAACTTTATTGAATTATTTTTTGATCTTTTTATCCTCGGATACATACTTAACGCATAAGCATTTAAGTTGAGTGCTTTTTATTTGGTAAGTAAGAGGATGTACTATGAATAAGCTTCTCTTTTTAATGTTGTGCGGTATTTTTTCTTTTTCTTCCTTTGCCTACAACAACGGAAACGGCGGTACAACTAATTTGGGACCTATAGTCGAATGTAAGATGCCAAGTGGCGACGTTACGAATATTCCAAGTGAAATGTGTCGATTTAGAGGTGGGGAATGGGAATAGTAAAGAAGTAAGAGCTTAGTTTGATATAATAGCCCTATTCAACCTTGCCTTTCTGCGTAGTCACGGTTTATACAAGCACGTAGATATTTAAAGTTTATATTAAGGTGATTATTATGAGATTTTTATCTGGTCTATTAGTAATATCTTTTGCCATAATTCCGTTAACCACTCATGCTAATGGTGCATCCGGTGGTCGTACGTTAGGCCCAGAGATAAAGTGTGAGTTGCCAAACGGTAATGTACATATGTTGCCACCGTTATATTGCAAAATATATGACGGCCGAGAAGTGAAATAGAAAAGGAGCCTAGCGGCTCCTTTTATTATCTAATTAAGTATTAGTGGAAGCTGTAAGGGATAAGAACTTGTAGACGTAAGTCTGTTTCATCCGCATCGCCAGCACCTGCGTACTCATCACGTTCTAGGATTGTACCGTGTAAACGAATGGTAGAACCTTTAAGCGCGCCACTTTGTAGTGAGTAAGATACTGTTGCGTTAACTGCGTATTCGCTTTCGTAATCCCAGTCACCTGATGCTCCGCTTGCTGCAGAGTCAGCGCCAGTACCGTAACCAAAGCCTAGGTAGTAGTTCCAGCCGTTACCTTGGTTGTAAGATAGACGGTTGTACCATGCTAGCTCACCCGCTTTGTTCCAGTCAGACAGCGCGTCCCACCACTGAGACCAAGTACCATTGTTCATACCATATGTATGAATAGTACGAGGAACGAAGTCCGCACGGTTATCTGTGTCTGTGTAGCGCAACTCAGACATCCAAGCTAGCTTGCCGAAAGATTGATTCAAAGATAGACCAGTGTGGAAACCTAGACCATCGTATTTCACATCATCGTCAACACCGTAGAAATCAAATGCTAGAGTTGTACGGTCACTAACAGTGTACTTCAAGTAAGCCTTGTAAGAAGTGTTGTCAGTTTCGTTGTGGTAGCTAGTTACTTGACCTGCACCCCAGTCAACACCATTTGCATATTGAACGCCAGTAGCTTGACCCAAACCAAGTTGCATAAACAAGCTGTCAGTTAGGTTACCGTTTAGGCCTAGAGAGTGTAGGTAGCTCCATGAAGTGTCAGACCAAAGCGCTGGTGCGTAATCATCTTCGTGAAGCAGCCAAGGTGCTGTAAATTGGTCTGCGCCAAAGTAGCTTAGGTTGAAATCACCAAGTTTAGCGTTTAGTTCGAAACCACGGTAAGTACCAGGTACAAAGCTCCAAACGTTACCGATTGTACCGTTACCACCAGCCTGTAACATACCGAAACGAGCATTAAAGTTTTCGTTTGCTTTGAATTTCAGCGCTGCTTTGTAAACTTTAAGCTGCTGACCATCACCTGCACCCCAGTCTAGGTTGTTACAAGTTGAGATTTCGTTACATAGGTAGCCTTCGTTTGAATTATAAAGACTATCGTTGTAAAGATCGCCAGAGTAGTAAGCCGCAACATCTGCGCCCACCCAACCATCGTGGTAGCCAGAAGTGAAGTCTAAAATTGCGTTGTAAGAAGAGTAGTTTAGACGACTCCAACGGTCACCATTTTCACCGCCGGGCTTACCTGTTGTACGAGTTCGTGAACGAGTATCAACTATGAATAATGCATTCAGACTTGAGTCTTGCATAAATTCGTTCACTTTCTCTACGTACTCGCCACCTGCTGCACTTTCAGTAGACGCTGTAGCTGGAGCGACAGCAACAACACCAAACATTGCTGCGGTTAACGCTGAAACCTTAAAAAATTTGTCCATGGAAAAACTCCTAAAAATGGATATAGCTGTATTTTTCTATCTCACCTTTAGTTGGCCGCCGAAGGAGAGAAGTAAATTCCTGATCAAACCTCATTATTTCTAATTTGGCTTTTTTTAGTTCCTGCATACACACCGTGTATCCACGTGATTAAGACTAACTTCGCAGCTAAAAACATCCAAATGGAACTTATTTTTTTTCTAAAAAAATATGAGCCACTCCAAAGTTCCATATAACTTATTGATCCAGATCTTATTTTTAACAACATCAACACAACACAATAAATTATTATTTAAAATCAAACACTTAAATTGAACTCAAAAGTATCAACTTGAAGTCACTCGCAGACTAAAAAAGCCAAAAAAACCAATAACCCAAGGTTCGATCTTGATCACTGAAAAGAACAAAGGCATCAATTACTCAATAAAAAAACACTTAATTATGAACAATAAAAAGCCCCGCATGCTTACCATACGGGGCTTTTAGTTATTTTTTAGCTTTTTTGAGAAGACTTAATTCATCAGTTCGAGTAAGTCTTGTTCTGTTTTAATTTCGATACCCAGTTCTTGTGCCTTTGCGAGCTTCGAACCTGCATTTTCACCAGCAAACAAAATATCGGTTTTCTTAGAAACACTACCCGTCACTTTAGCCCCCAGTGCTTGGAGGGCTTCTTTGGCTTCTGTACGCCCCAGTTGAGAAAGTGTTCCCGTTAATACTACTGTTTTACCTTCTAATGGTAATTCCCCCACCTGCTCAGTAGTATTAATCTCTGGCCAATGAATTCCTTGTTCAAGCAAATCTTTAACCACCGCTTGGTTCTGTTCTTCACTAAAGAAAGTCGTAATATGTTGAGCAACCACAGCACCGATGTCTTGCACTTCAATCAACTGCTCTTCGGTAGCATTTTGGATCGCTCCCAACGTTTTAAAGTGCATTGCTAAGTTTGCTGCGGTTGCCTCGCCAACTTCACGGATCCCCAGTGAATACAAAAACCGAGGTAAAGTTGTTTCTTTGGATTTTTCTAACGCATTCACAATATTCTGCGCAGACTTTGGCCCCATGCGATCTAGTACGGTTAAAATCCCCGCTGATAACTTAAATAAGTCAGCAGGAGTTTTCACCATCTCACGATCAACAAGCTGCTCGATCACTTTATCGCCTAAACCGTCAACGTCTAACGCTTTACGAGAAACAAAGTGTTTTAGCGCTTGTTTGCGTTGGGCTTGGCAAACTAAGCCCCCCATACAACGTGTTACCGCTTCTCCTTCGATCCGCTCAACATGCGAACCACAAACAGGACACTGAGTTGGGAAAACAATATCTCGAGCTGTTTCTGGTCGACGCTCTTTGATGACAGAAACGACTTGGGGAATAACATCGCCAGCACGGCGGATCACAACGTGATCACCAATCTTGACCTGCAGACGTTCAATCTCATCTGCGTTATGAAGCGTCGCATTACTTACCGTTACCCCGCCAACAAATACAGGCTCTAGTTTAGCAACAGGTGTAATCGCACCAGTGCGACCGACTTGGAACTCCACTTCATTCAGTGTCGTCATTTCTTCCTGTGCTGGGAATTTGTAGGCAATCGCCCAACGTGGAGCGCGAGCAACAAAACCCAGACGCTCTTGCACGGCAATATCGTCAATTTTAATAACGACACCATCGATCTCATAAGGGAGGGCATCACGACGCTGCAATATATCTTGGTAGTAAGCTTTTACATCCGCCAAGCTTTCAACTCGCTTAGTTTCCGGACACATTGGCAGTCCCCAAGATTTGATTTGCAAAAAGCGTTCGTAATGACTTGCTGCCAATTCTGCACCTTGCACCACGCCTACACTGTATGCATAGAAGCTAAGCGGACGAGAAGCCGTAATACGTGAATCCAATTGTCGTAAGCTACCTGCCGCAGCGTTACGTGGATTAACAAAGATTTTCTCGCCTCTCTTCCTTGCTAATTCATTGAGCTTTTCAAACCCAGCTTTCGGCATAAAGACTTCACCACGAACTTCAAGACGATTTGGCCAGTCATTACCTCTGAGTTTTAAAGGAATAGCTTTAATCGTACGCACATTCTCTGTGATGTTTTCACCCGTAGTACCATCGCCTCGAGTGGCCGCCTGAACTAAAACGCCATTCTCATATAACAAACTTACGGCGAGTCCATCCAATTTAGGCTCACAACAGTATTCTTTCACACTCTGGCTGCCCACGCGCTCTTGTGCGCGCTTGTGGAAACTATCGAGTTCACTATCATCAAACGCGTTATCAAGCGAAAGCATCGGTACTTCATGTGTCACTTGGCTAAACGCAGAGAGAGGTTGCCCACCGACACGTTGGCTTGGCGAGTCTACGGTTATTAAGTCAGGGTTCTCTGCTTCAATATCCAGTAACTCTCGCATTAAACGGTCGTACTCGGCATCAGGGATCTCTGGGTTATCTTCCACGTAGTAACGCACAGCGTGGTAATGCAACGACTCTTTTAGTTCTTCTAGTCGCTGAAGTACTGATTCAGACATAGTAAAGCCCCGTGTATTTTCAATCGGTGAGGTTGGGAAATCCAAGAAAAAGGGCTCCATCCGGAGCCCTATTATTATTTGCTGTTAAGATTATGCGTTAGCGGCATTAAACTCAACTATTTGACGTCGATAAGATGCTAAACGATCTGGCGTCATTAAGTTGCGCTGGTCATCAAGTACGTTACCACCTAAGTCATCAGCAATTTGCTGCGCAGTTCGGAGCATTAAGTTGAAGTTCTGTTCAGCCTCGCCATAACAAGGCAATGTCATGAAGAATGAAATACCCTTCGTTGTAAACTCAGCAGGATCAGCATGCTCAAACGTACCAGGGTGCATCATATTAGCGACGCTAAACAGCACTTTGCCGTTACCGGACAAGTCGACATGACGGTGGAAAATATCCATTTCGCCATAAATTAGACCGTTTTGTTGCATACTTTCAAATAAAGCAGTACCAACAAATGGCTCTTCACCAGCACAGTGCACATTCAATACAATCACTTGCATTTCAGGTTCTGGCTTTGGCTCTTCCTTAGGCTCTGCAACGACAGGCTCACTAACCGTTTCGACTTGCTGTTCTTTCTCCGTAATATCAAACGCGGCGGGAATAGCGTCTTCTTCCACAGCGGGCTGGAATGGCTCTTCAGCTACTGTTGCTTGAACAACAGGCTCAACGTCCTCTTCTTTATCTTTTTCTGCAACAAATGAAGGGATGTCATCCAGCTCCTGCTGCGTCTGTTTGACTTCAGATGGACCACCGAATAACGGGTCAGATTCAAACTTGTTGTCGAAAGAGCTCGCCATCCCAAAATCTGGTTCTTTGCGATCTTTGCGAATGATCTCAAAGTCATCTTCAGGAGCGGGAGCGAAGTCTCGTTCTTTCTCAACAAGATCATTTTTGTCTTCTTGGTCAACATCCAGCTTACCAAGTGGCTTGTTACCAAACTTTGCTTTGCCTTCTTTTTTACTGCTCCATAAACCATGAAACAGTAATGCCGCGATGGCTAATGCGCCAACAACAATGAGTACGAATCGCAATTCCTGCATTATTTACTCTCAATATACTTGTTTTTACTACTCGCAGTTCCTTGAGCAGCAACCCAAGTGCAATAAATCTGAATGATACGTTTACTTTACCAAAACTATATGTAGATTTAGAACAACTTAATGCAAGAAGTTCCGTTTTTTGTTGTGATTCTTGCCACGATTCCACTTAACAAGACGTCATTTGTCAGGGCATTGAAAGAAAAGTCCTCACAGGTACAATGAGTTTTCATTTACACGAAGCCAAAATAGACATGAAGCAAAACAATCAGCAGAGAACCGGGTTCGGTTATTTTCTATACGGGATACAATTGGCACTTGCCCCTAAAATCAGGCGCTTTGTCATCTTACCTCTACTTGCAAATATCTTGCTTGTAGGTGGTGCCATCTTCTATCTATTTTCAAACCTTAATATATGGATAGAAGGCTGGATTGGGCAGCTGCCTGAGTTTTTATCCTGGTTAACTTACATTCTTTGGCCTTTACTCGCTCTGACGATACTCGCTACCTTCTCCTATTTTTTCAGCACGCTCGCGAACTTTATCGCCGCGCCATTCAATGGCCTCTTGGCTGAAAAAGTGGAAGAGTACTTAACGGGACAAAAAGTAAATGATGATGGTTTCACTGCCGTCCTGAAAGATGTTCCTCGCGTTTTAGCTCGTGAGTGGAGAAAGCTCCTTTACATATTACCTAAAGCAATAGGCCTATTCCTATTATTGCTCATCCCTGCCCTTGGACAAACAGTAGGCCCATTTTTATGGTTTATCTTTACCGCCTGGATGCTCGCGATTCAATATTGTGACTACCCGTTTGATAACCATAAAATCCCATTTAACGACATGCGTTACAAATTGAAACAAAAGCAAGGTAAGGCCTATGGCTTTGGGGTATTGGTGTCTGTGTTTACGACGATCCCAATTTTGAACCTCATTGTCATGCCTGTAGCAATATGTGGTGCAACCGCTATGTGGGTCGCGGAGTTTAAGCACCAACGATAGTCGATTAGAGATGAAGGAAAGGGATCAGCGCCAGCTTTTCCCTTTTCTTTTATCAAGTTCTGGGCCAACCTAATAAGATATAACTTTTTAATCCTTTTCCCTTTTTTTCATACCGCATATTCTTCTATCCATATTCACACAACGTGTAATGAAGGAACATCACTATGAGCAAAATCTACGAAGATAACTCTCTTACTATTGGTAATACACCTCTCGTTCGTCTAAACAAAGTAAGTAAAGGCAAAGTTCTCGCAAAAATTGAAGCGCGTAACCCTAGCTTCAGTGTTAAGTGCCGTATCGGTGCAAACATGATCTGGGAAGCAGAGAAAGCGGGCCTTCTTAAGCCAGGTGTAGAGCTTGTAGAACCTACCAGTGGTAACACTGGTGTTGCTCTAGCATTCGTAGCGGCTGCTCGCGGTTACAAGCTAACATTGACCATGCCTGAATCAATGAGCCTAGAACGCCGTAAGCTACTAAAAGCACTAGGCGCGAACCTTGAGCTGACTGAAGCGGCGAAAGGCATGAAAGGGGCGATTGCTAAAGCAGAAGAAATCGTAGCAAGCAACCCTGAGAAGTACCTACTTCTTCAACAATTTGACAACCCAGCGAACCCAGAAATCCACGAAAAGACTACGGGCCCTGAGATTTGGGAAGCGACAGACGGTGAAATCGACGTATTCGTTGCTGGTGTTGGTACGGGCGGTACTATTACAGGTACTAGCCGTTACATCAAAGGTGAAAAAGGCAAAGCCATCACTTCTGTTGCAGTTGAGCCAGCAGAGTCTCCGGTTATTGCACAAGCACTTGCTGGCGAAGAAATCCAACCTGCCCCACACAAAATTCAAGGTATCGGTGCTGGTTTCATCCCTGGTAACCTCGATTTAGACATTATTGACCGTGTTGAGCAAGTTACCTCAGAAGAAGCGATTGAGATGGCTCGTCGCCTAATGGAAGAGGAAGGTATCCTAGCTGGTATCTCATCTGGCGCAGCGGTTGTTGCAGCGAACCGACTTGCGGAACTACCTGAATTTGAAGGAAAAACAATTGTAACTGTCTTGCCAAGTTCCGGTGAGCGTTACCTAAGTACAGCACTCTTTGCAGGTATCTTTACCGAAAAAGAGAACCAACAATAATATGTGTTCAAATCAATTTTTAGTTTAAAAAAGCCCCGTTTAGGGGCTTTTTTGTTGATCCCTGCCCTACCTTTGGTAATATCAGGGTGTTTTATTTCTAGCTTCAAAATAAAGAAGCAGAACACAAAAAGGTTTCAAAGTGATTACGCACGCAAACAGTTGCGTAGTTACCAAACTTTTGACTAGTATCAGAACTGACACGCTTTGAACTCTTCCCGTGCTAGCGCACAAGATGTAAAGCAGTTAAGCTAAAATCTGGTCACAAACTAACAAAAAAATACATTTATTGGGGTATATCACATGTACGAGAAGCAAGTAGAAATCACAGCAGAAAACGGCCTTCACACTCGTCCAGCTGCACAGTTTGTTAAAGAAGCAAAAGCATTCGACGCAGACATCACTGTGACTTCTAACGGTAAAAGCGCTAGCGCTAAGAGCCTGTTCAAACTACAAACACTAGGCCTAGTAAAAGGTACTCAAGTTACTATTTCTGCTGAAGGCCCACAAGCTCAGCAAGCAGTTGACCACCTAGTTGCTCTAATGGACCAACTACACTAATCCGGTCTCCTACTCCAGAAGCCATTTTGTGAAAGCAAAATGGCTTCGTTGGAAATAGGCTCAAAACTAAGCTAAAACTATTCGTTAGCGCACCCATTATTCTCCCGTTTTATAAAGTTGACCAAACTTAAGGTAAGGCTATGATTTCAGGCATCCTAGCATCTCCTGGTATTGCAATCGGTAAAGCACTACTACTTCAAGAAGATGAAATTGTCCTAAACACAAACACTATTTCTGACGATCAAGTAGAAGCTGAAGTTCAGCGTTTCTTTGACGCTCGTAACAAATCTGCAGCTCAGCTAGAAACTATCAAGCAAAAAGCGCTTGAAACGTTTGGCGAAGAAAAAGAAGCGATCTTTGAAGGTCACATCATGCTTCTTGAAGACGAAGAGCTAGAAGAGGAAATCCTAGCACTTATCAAAAACGACAAGATGACTGCTGATCACGCTATCCACTCAGTGATCGAAGAGCAAGCATGTGCTCTTGAGTCTCTAGACGACGAATACTTAAAAGAGCGTGCAACTGACATCCGCGATATCGGTTCTCGTTTTGTTAAGAACGCACTAGGCATCAACATTGTTTCGCTTAGCGATATCAACGAAGAAGTAATTCTTGTTGCTTACGACCTAACGCCATCTGAAACTGCACAAATTAACCTAGACTATGTGCTTGGTTTTGCTTGTGACATTGGTGGTCGTACATCTCACACTTCAATCATGGCTCGCTCACTTGAGCTTCCAGCTATCGTTGGTACTAACGACATCACGAAGAAAGTTAAGAATGGCGACATGCTGATTCTTGACGCAATGAACAACAAGATTGTTGTTAACCCATCAGAAGCTGAGCTAGAAGAAGCAAAAGCGGTTAAAGCAGCATTCCTAGCTGAAAAAGAAGAGCTAGCGAAACTGAAAGACCTACACGCAGAAACGACTGACGGTCACCGTGTAGAAGTTTGCGGTAACATCGGTACAGTGAAAGACTGTGACGGTATCCTTCGTAACGGCGGTGAAGGTGTTGGTCTGTACCGTACTGAATTCCTATTTATGGACCGTACTGCGCTACCAACTGAAGAAGAACAGTACCAAGCGTACAAAGAAGTTGCGGAAGCAATGAACGGTCAAGCTGTGATCATCCGTACTATGGATATCGGCGGCGATAAAGATCTCCCATACATGGATCTTCCAAAAGAGATGAACCCATTCCTAGGCTGGCGCGCTGTACGTATCAGTCTAGATCGTCGTGAAATCCTTCGTGATCAGCTACGTGGCATTCTACGTGCTTCTGCACACGGCAAACTGCGTATCATGTTCCCAATGATCATCTCTGTCGAAGAAATCCGTGAGCTTAAGAAAGCGATCGAAGAGTACAAAGAAGAGCTACGCGCTGAAGGCCACGCGTTCGACGAAAACATCGAAATCGGTGTTATGGTTGAAACTCCTGCTGCTGCTGCGATCGCACACCACTTAGCGAAGGAAGTATCTTTCTTCTCTATCGGTACAAACGACCTAACTCAGTACACACTAGCGGTTGACCGTGGTAACGAGATGATTTCTCACCTATACAACCCACTATCACCTGCTGTACTTACTGTGATCAAGCAAGTTATCGACGCTTCTCACGCAGAAGGTAAATGGACTGGTATGTGTGGTGAACTTGCAGGTGACGAGCGTGCAACACTTCTACTTCTAGGTATGGGTCTGGACGAGTTCTCAATGAGCGGCATTTCAATCCCTAAAGTGAAGAAAGTAGTTCGTAACTCTAACTTCGCAGAAGTGAAAGCAATGGCTGAAGAAGCCCTTTCTCTACCGACAGCAGAAGAAATCGAAGCCGTGGTAGAAAAGTTTATTGCTGAGAAAGCTCAGTAATCGGTAGTACCAAGTAATTCAATACTTAATGGCCATTAGACGGCGAAAAAAGTCGTCTAATGAGCTATATTGGTATACTATAATTCGACAGAATAAAACCAAACCTTAGGAGCATGACACAATGGGTCTGTTTGACAAACTTAAGAAGCTTGTATCTGATGACAGCGCTGACGCTGGTGCTATCGAAATCATCGCGCCACTTTCTGGTGAGATTGTAAACATCGAAGACGTGCCAGATGTTGTTTTCGCTGAGAAAATCGTTGGTGACGGTATTGCTATCAAGCCAGCAGGCAACAAAATGGTAGCTCCTGTAAACGGTACTATCGGTAAGATCTTCGAAACTAACCATGCGTTCTCTATCGAGTCTGACGACGGTGTTGAGCTTTTCGTTCACTTCGGTATCGACACAGTTGAACTAAAAGGCGAAGGCTTCACGCGTATCGCTGAAGAAGGTCAAACTGTTAAAGCTGGCGACACTGTAATTGAATTCGATCTAGCTCTTCTAGAAGAGAAAGCGAAGTCAACGCTAACTCCAGTTGTTATCTCTAACATGGACGAAATCAAAGAGCTAAACAAGCTTTCTGGTTCTGTAACTGTTGGTGAAACTCCAGTTCTACGTGTAACTAAGTAATTTTTACTTAATCGAACACGAAAAAAACGCTGCCAATGGCAGCGTTTTTTATTATCTGACTTTTTTCTGAGCGATGTGCATCGCTGAAACACGTTCAACTGAGCAAGCCTAGTGCTGAGCTCGGCCTTTGCTTCGCTTGAGCGAGTAATGCAGTTGTCGCATCTTGGAGCACTTGAGAACGCACCATTTCCGTAGATTCTCTTGCGAAGTCTGTATCTCTTATTCGACTCTTGGACTCTGTAACACTCCGATTCACAGTATTTAAGTTATCCATCGAGCCGTTTACACGGTTCTGAAAGCTGCCAATTTCACTTCGGTGCGAATCAACGTACTTAATTGCTGCATCAATCACCCCAACTGAAAGCTGAGCCTTACCTGCCGTCGACATATCAATGTCATCCATTGTGACTAATTGACCAGCGCTCACATCAAGCTCATCCGCTAAACTCCCTTCGAGAACCACACCCTCTGGCGCCTTCATCATAGAAGCGAAGAATTGCAGTTCGTTGTTTTCCGTTACTGAAGCATTCACTATCGATTGTTGAGCATTGATGTAAGTGGCGACCTGTTCTATACGGTCACCCAATTTGAGTCCAATGGATTCCGTTTGGGTTTGTCCTTTACTGTCTTGGTATTCGACTTTTAGGGTTTGGTTATCTTTAGTGACTCGCCAATCTTTATCGACCGCATCACCAACATAATGCTGCCCTCCCATCTCTGGGATATGGCTACGCATGTTACGTAACGTCAAAGAGATTGAATTAGCGTTCGCGCCAATATGGAAACTTTGTGAACCGTAAGATCCATCAAACAGGTTTTTATCCGCAAATGTTGTCGTGATCGCGACACGATCAAGCTCATCTTGCAGCGCTACGACCTCATATTGAATACTTTGCCGATCACTTGAGTCATAACTGCCGTTTGCTGCTTGAAGCCCCAGAGAGCGTAAGCGTTGCAATATTTCACTGCTTTCGTGCAATGCTCCCTCCGCTGTTTGAGCAACAGAAAAAGCGTCGTGCGCATTTCTTAAGGCGACATCAAGCCCTCTCGTTTGTACATGGAGAGTATTCGATATCTGTAAACCTGCCGCATCATCGCTCGCCGAGTTGATTCGAAACCCCGAAGTTAGGTTGCGTTGTGACTCAACATTTTGCGCAGCTGCTTGACTCAGGTGTCTCTGCGCCACCATCGCAGAAACATTGGAATTTAAAGAGATCATCTAATCGATATGAATGCCTTATCGAACATACTGTCAGGACACATCTGAATCGTTATAGCCAATAAGCAAAAAGCCAGGGATGAGCCTGGCTTTGGTTTCTTGCTTTGTTAAAGTGATTAACCTAGCAGACTTAGCGCTGAGTTAGGCGCTTGTTTCGCTTGCGCAAGGATTGAGCTTGACGCTTGCGATAGAATTTGTGATTTGGTCATTGCCGTTGTTTCTTTCGCGAAGTCAGTATCTTTGATACGGCTCTTCGACGCATTCACGTTCTCGTTAATGTTGTCCAAGTTGCTGATTGCGTGGTTGAAACG
>NZ_JAWPOP010000427.1:0-726 GCF_033344345.1 Vibrio sp. 1978 | reverse complement strand
CATCTGTTTGGTTCACAACATCAACCAGATGCGCGGACTCGGTGACGCCCCAAAACACTTTACTGATCCCAACTCTAAGCTCGTAATCATCCCAATACGTGAGAAAAAGCGCTTCTCTAATGTCACCGTGGGTTCTTTCATCATCGAGGCTATCGACTCGAAAAAACGGTGTGAAGGTGAAGCTACTATCTCCGCTTTGGAAGTCCCAGTAAAGTTCAGGCTGAACTACAACAGAGCTTTGGCCTTTACTCTGCCCTTGCAGCCCGTGAGAGAGAAATTGTCGATGCTCAACATTCAATTGCCCCGCAAGCTCAAATGCGAACAGCGAGGGCGTTACCAACATCGCGAGTAATCCGCCAAGTTGGTTTGCTCCTTTGCCCATATTCATACCACTCCCTTATTTAACTCGCTTGAGCACGTTTTTGTTGAAGTCGTTCTCTTCCAACCCTGTTTGAAAGCGCAAATCGCTAGTGTTCAATTCTGTACTTTTGCCAGTTTGGTGATTCGTCATTGCCATGGTATGTGCACGCCAATATTTATCGAGGTACTGCTTATAATTAGCGAAAGTTAGAGTTTTCAATAACGCGCCTTTTCGGTCGTAAAACTCGACTTTGAGAGGGCGATAATGCGCCTTGTCAAGCCATACTACCTGCTTGGTATAACCGGAGTTCTTGTCCGTTGGAATTTGCTCTAGAACGAATACGTCTTGCCCGTTAAACTTATCAT
>NZ_JAWPOP010000426.1:0-727 GCF_033344345.1 Vibrio sp. 1978 | reverse complement strand
AAACCACAGAAGGGTATGAGGGTTTCTTCCATCTGAAATCGGGAGAACTGGGTATCGCCCGCAGTGAACTTGGTTACATCATCCGCGATTTTGACCGTGAAGGGTTAGAAGAGCGTAAGGCGCTGATGCAAAAACTTGTCGATGAAATGAACGCAGGTCTGAAACACGGTTCAGTCGAACTTAACATTACCGACAGTTACTACAACATGCGCGAAATGGTTGAGCCGTACCCTCACATTATCGAATTAGCGAAACAGGCAATGGAAGCGTGTGATGTTGAACCGTTGATCAAACCGATTCGTGGTGGTACGGATGGCGCGCGGTTATCCTTTATGGGATTGCCTTGCCCTAACATCTTCACCGGTGGTTTCAACTTTCATGGTATCCATGAATTTATCTCTGTAGAGATGATGGAAAAATCTGTCCTTGTGATTGTAAAAATCGCTGAACTTACCGCTAAAAAACACGGTTGATGGAACGTTCACCCACTCAATTCAATTGAATGGGTGACGGGTGGCATCGATACAAAAAAGCCCAGACAATTTCTGCGTCTGGGCTTTGTAGTTTTTGGAAGGACTAACGATCGTCTTTATCCTCGAAATTGATGTCGTCTAGCGGTAGCCAATCTACCTCACCACCCGCCTGATCAAACATATCTTGGCTCACTTGGATTTTATCTCCCCAGCGAGATAGAAAGTCTTCAGACTGCTCTGGGCAGTGAACGTGC
>NZ_JAWPOP010000425.1:0-727 GCF_033344345.1 Vibrio sp. 1978 | reverse complement strand
ATTTGGAAAGCATCTGGGCTTTCCATCAAGGTTACCGCAACCCGAAAAAACACGGTTTGCTAGAATGGACTGCGCTTTCTGAAGAAGACCAAACTGAACTTCAAGCTCGCATTAAAGCGACCGATTTTACGCGCGATATCATCAACAAAACGGCGGAAGAAGTTGCACCTCGTCAACTTGCTACGATGGCGGCTGAGTTCATCAAATCTGTCGCACCAGAAGGCACAGTAACGGCTCGTATTGTTAAAGATAAAGATCTACTAGCGGAAGGTTGGGAAGGTATCTATGCGGTTGGTCGCGGTTCGGATCGCACATCAGCAATGCTGCAATTGGATTACAACCCGACTGGCGATGAAAACGCACCAGTATTCGCGTGTCTAGTAGGTAAAGGCATTACGTTTGATTCAGGCGGTTACAGCCTTAAGCCTTCAAACTTTATGAGTGCAATGAAAGCCGATATGGGCGGTTCAGGTACGATTACTGGCGGTTTGGGGTTAGCTATTTTGCGTGGTTTGAACAAGCGCGTAAAACTGATCCTATGTTGTGCTGAGAATATGGTTTCTGGTCGTGCGCTTAAGCTTGGCGACATCATCACCTACAAAAACGGTAAGACTGTTGAGATCATGAACACCGACGCAGAAGGTCGTTTGGTACTTGCCGATGGTCTTATCTATGCAAGCGAGCATAACCCTGAGTTGATCATCGACTGCGCAACGTTAACCGGCGC
>NZ_JAWPOP010000424.1:0-727 GCF_033344345.1 Vibrio sp. 1978 | reverse complement strand
GCTGACAGAATTGCTCAAAAGTAACAGCTGCACTCATAGACACCTCTTAATCTTTAAACTGAAAACTTCGCATAAAGCTCTGGCTCTTTAGAGAGTAGAGTCAGGACTTTGCTTGCTAAACCTGTCGGATTTCTCCGTCCTTGCTCCCAACTTTTCACGGTATCAATACTCACATCCATCGCTTGTGCCAACTCTTTTTGGCTGACATCCAGTTGTGCTCGGATCGCTTTAACATCGGCAATCTCATAACGAGTGACATTCGCAGGAGTCTGCTCTCCTTTTGCAATCGCTTCGGCTTGCTTCATCGATGTATAAAGTTCATCAAAAATACTATTGCTCATTGTCATACTCTCTCTTAATCGACCTCGACACTTCTTTAAGGAGATTCTTCTCTTTCTGAGTTAAAGAGTCCTTTCTCCCTTTCTTGTACAGCAACACCAAATAGACAACATCAGGTTGGATCAGTAAGTAAATCGTTCGATAACCACCACTCTTACCTGTCGATTCTCCAGCAAGGCGAACTTTTCTTAGCCCTCCCGTTCCGACAATCAACGATCCCATTTCTGGGTTTTTGATGATGTCTGACTGCAACGCTCGAAACTCTTCATCCGTGAGCATCTCTTTTCGCTGAGATTCAAACAATGGCGTTTCAATAAACTCTAATGCGTAGCTAATAACCCGATCCTCTCCCAAAAGAATAGGAGTACATTGTACTCCTGGCAAGCGT
>NZ_JAWPOP010000423.1:0-728 GCF_033344345.1 Vibrio sp. 1978 | reverse complement strand
AACAGTTCGTCTTTACCTGACTTACTACGCACCATCAGCATCGTGATTTGTGGGACGGTTTGTAGCCCTTCACCACGCACTTGACCGATGCGTTTTAGCTCTTTTTCCGTTATGTCTGAAAGCGCAGTGTCGGTAATCTCATAACGCGGCAACAACACTGGCGATAAGCGTTTGCGCATCATGTTCAGTAGCTCGGTTTTTGGATCGTCCGTTTTGTAAACAACGCTGGTCGGTTGATTAAAAGGCTTCACGTTACGTTGCAAAAAGTCACTAAGCTGAGGGCTTTGATCTTGATACCAGCTCGATTGAAGCTGGTGGCGCATATCCGCAGGCAGCAAGGTAACAAAGTTACTCTCGCCTTCAAGACGTAAGAAGTCCATGAACATACGCGTCATCAACTGGTGACCAAAGTTACCGTATACGTCAAACCCTGCTACCAATAGGTAGTGAATACGCTCTAGCAAAGCGTAATCTAAGATCCAGACTGTTTTTGGCTGCTCGCCAACCAACCCTTGGACTACAGATGCACTGTCAAAATGACGGAATACTGTTAATGCTGCATTTGGGTTGGTACCGTTACCGTCCCAAATGACGTCAGTCGATAGGTTTTCGCCATGCTTAAACCAGTTGTTCGTAAACTCAGATTTTGCTTCAAGATAACGCGCTTGTTGGCGTGCGTACTTAACCCAGTTTGTGACTGGAAGCGTATTACTTTCTTGTTCGGCTGG
>NZ_JAWPOP010000422.1:0-728 GCF_033344345.1 Vibrio sp. 1978 | reverse complement strand
TTGATTTCCAAGTTGACCGCTTGGATAAGTTAAAACTAGAACCGTTCGTTATTCCAAGCCTGTTGTCGTTGCAGGATGCGGGATACCGTCTAGTGATGGTGACAAACCAAGATGGTCTGGGCACAGACAGCTACCCTCAAGAAGACTTCGATGCGCCACACAACATGATGATGGAGATCTTTGAATCTCAAGGTGTGAAGTTCGATGATGTGCTGATTTGTCCGCATTTTGAAGAAGACAACTGCTCTTGCCGTAAGCCTAAATTAGGCATTGTGAAAGAGTATCTTCAAGGCGGTAAAGTGGATTTCCAAAATTCTGTCGTGATTGGTGACCGTCAAACGGATCTGCAATTGGCGGAAAACATGGCGATTCGCGGTATTCAATACAATCCAGAAACTATGAGTTGGAAGCAGATATTGAAAGATCTGACGGTGAAAGCACGAGTTGCCGAAGTGATTCGTACTACTAAAGAAACCGATATCAAAGTTGCCGTTAATCTGGATGAGCAAGGTGGCAATGATATCTCAACAGGTCTTGGTTTCTTTGACCACATGCTGGATCAAATTGCCACTCACGGTGGTTTCCAAATGGTGTGCAAAGTCGACGGTGATTTACATATTGATGATCACCACACGATTGAAGATACCGCTTTAGCCCTTGGTCAGGCATTAAAAGAGGCGTTGGGCGATAAGCGTGGCATTGGTCGCTTTGGTTTCAGCCTGCCGATG
>NZ_JAWPOP010000421.1:0-728 GCF_033344345.1 Vibrio sp. 1978 | reverse complement strand
TTACCCATTTAATTTGATCATCGTGCCGGTAGTGAGCAAGAGGGGGAGATAAATGAAGTGGCTCGAGAGATTGAAGATTGCCAACTACCACCGCAAGCGTTACAAACAATTTGGTAATGATAAAGCGCGTACGCTGGGTTGGCAGGACGAATATAGCCAAATCAGCCGATTTGAAGCGCTGACTCGTAGCCTTTGTTTAGAGGCAGTTAGTATTCTCGATATTGGCTGTGGCTTTGGTGATCTGCTTGAATATATTGAGAGCCAGAATCAATATCCAGCGCGCTATGTCGGCATTGATCTGCAGAAGCAGTTCATCACAAAGGCCAGAAAGAAAGCCTTTAAAACGCCTGTTAATTTCATTTGTGGCGACTTTTCTAAGCTTGTTCTTCCTCAAAGTGATTATGTGTTCGCGTCAGGTTCATTAAACTACAAATCGAGCAATGCCAATCATACGATTGAAATGATTGAGAAGATGTATCGAGCGGCTCGAATAGGCTGTGTGTTTAACTTACTCGATGAAGAAAAGCTGCCGAGCATGAGAATGCTAGAATCGCATAACAAAGTGGGGGTGTTGCGCTATTGCCGATGGCTATGCCCAGATGCGCAATTAATCGAGGGGTACTCCGACCACGACTTCACGATTGTCATGATCAAAAAAGCGGAGCCAGTTTCCTAACTCCGCTTCATAAACTTTTAAGCCTTATTGGTGTTTGTACTGTGAGATCTTA
>NZ_JAWPOP010000420.1:0-728 GCF_033344345.1 Vibrio sp. 1978 | reverse complement strand
CTTCAAAGCTTGGCCACAATACTTCATTGGTCATGAGGTTATTATCAGCCCCTCCTAACCAAGGGACAGACACCATTCTGGCGTAAAACAGTGCTCCGAAAAACGCGCCAAAGAACATCACTTCTGAAAAGATGAACCAACTCATCCCCTGACGAAATGATCGAGTGATCTGCGCGCTGTATTTACCCGTCAACGATTCAGTGATGACGTTACTAAACCATCCTGCCAACATGTAAAGCAGAAACAAAAAGCCTACGGCAAGCACAATGCGACCAACAACACCGACCGCACCATCGCTTTGAGTACCTTGCACCGTCATGCCCGCACCGACGGCGACTAAAAACAGAGCAAACGCGCCAATGATCGGCCAACTACTTTGAGCAGGAACGTAATAGGTTCCAGGTTTATTACTCATCAGTTCTCTCCTTACAGACACTATTTAGCCTGTATCTCACTCCTTGAGAGGCTAACTGCCTGTGGGAGGAGGAAGTTTGTAGAGTGTATAAGACAGCGTTAATGTATGTATTGAGTCCGGCAAATCGGGCTCAATATAGAAAATCAATGGCATCTGAGCGTGCTGCTTTCCATCCAGCGGTTGTTGCGTAAAACAAAAGCACTCTATTTTGTTGAAGTAAGCTGCACCGTTGCCGGGAGAAACGGAAGGCACCGCCTGCCCCACCAGCCTTTGTCCACTTTCGTTAAATGCCAAGTATTCAGTTTGCACGACC
>NZ_JAWPOP010000419.1:0-728 GCF_033344345.1 Vibrio sp. 1978 | reverse complement strand
ATCATTACGCAAGATGTGGCCTTGTCGTACAAGTTACTGCGTTTTGTGAATACCCAGATCACCACATTAGAGGTGGAAATCAGCTCGTTCCGTCAGGCGCTGATTTACCTTGGTCAAGACAAGCTGAAGCAATTTGTCTCTTTGGTGGTGGCGTCTTACATCTCAAGCAACAAACCGCGTGAGTTGTACAACCTCTCTTTGCAACGTGCCCAGTTCTGTGAGCTGATGTCGCGTTACCAACCTTTTTCTCATCTTAATGAGCAAGGCTTTATGGTCGGCTTATTGTCGATCTTAGATGCCATGCTCGACTTATCGATCGAAGCTTTGGTGAAGCAATTGCCGTTGAGTGATTCTGTGCAGCAAGCATTACTGCATCGTAAGGGTGAGTACGGCGTGCTGATCTCGCTAGAAGAATGCTACGAGCGAGCTGATTGGCATGGCGTCGAAAAGCTCTCGGGTCAGTTGGGTTTGTCATTCGATGAAGTCAAAGCCTCGTTAAGCGAAGCGGTTCGCTGGAGCCAAAGCGTCGTCACGGTCTAATTCTCTCTATTAGTATGAAACTTTTATGAAGGCAAGGGTGTGGCTCTTGACGCCTTGGCACAATTAAATAAACATATACGCATATCCATATATAGGTATGTTAACTATGCTTCCACATCAGTTTTTCAAGCTTTTATCTGACGAGACTCGTGTGCGCTGCTTAATGCTGGTAGCCCGCGAAGGAGAAA
>NZ_JAWPOP010000418.1:0-728 GCF_033344345.1 Vibrio sp. 1978 | reverse complement strand
TTTGCCAATTTAGGCATGATGATGTTTGCACGTGCGAACATACCGCTGCGAAGTTTGCCATCGCTGTTTGGAATGTCAGCTTGTACTTGGATCAGACCACTTTGTACATTTACTGCAGGTTCAATGGCAGAAATTGAGCCTTTGAATGGCTGATCTGGGTAGGCATCTACAAAAATATCCACTTCTTGGTCAAGTTTGATACGCGAGATGTCTGTTTGAGGCACGGTAAAGCGCAGACGCATTACACTGCTATCTTCTAGACGAACAATGTCGCTACCAGCTTGGATGTATTGACCAAGATAAACGTTACGGATACCAACCACACCTGCAAATGGCGCTTTGATTTCACGACGATCGATGGTTGCTTTTAAACTCTCGATATCTGCTTTAAGCGAGTAGTAGTTTGCTTCAGCTTCATCGTAAGCTTCTTTAGAAATAGAACCTTTCTTAAACAGACCTTGGTAACGTTTGTATTTCGCTTCTGCTGCAGGAAGTTTCGCTTGTGAACTCTTCAAGTTCGCTTTTTCCACTTCAGAATCAAGCAAAACGAGGGGTTGGCCAGCTTCAACTTGAGTACCTGATTCAAAAGCGATCTTGTCGATAACACCGCTCGTTTCGTTCGCTACCGTCACGCCTTGGTTTGGCTCGATAAAACCGATAGCCTCGATCACTGGTACCCAATCCACCGCTTTTACTTCCGTAACGGTTACTGGGAACTCAGGTTCAGG
>NZ_JAWPOP010000041.1:0-18697 GCF_033344345.1 Vibrio sp. 1978 | reverse complement strand
AATAGTTTTAGTTGTTTCACGTTGTTTTTGTGCTGTTGGGAAGGATAGAGCGTGGAAAATCCTTCTAACAAATAACGAAGCGCTTTGCACTTTATCCGCATCGAATGAATCACGCTGTCACGACTTTTGTCCGAGATTTTGCGTCGTGCTTTATCAACTTTTTTAAATTGAACGGAGATTTTTTGGCTTGCGAAAAGTAACGCAGGTACGTTGCTATCCACTGGTTCGTGTTGCGTACTTCGCAACATACTATTCCTGATCAAAGTGCAGTGCGTTGTGTATTCTTGTGTATCTAGCCAACGCGTAACTTTTGCTTGTTCGTAAGCACGTTCAGATTCTATAAAGCAAAAAAGTTGCTCAAGAGACGATTTGTGATTTGGGAGCATTTCAATGTATTGGTTTTTGTCCAAGATAAATACGTCCAAATCACGCAGCTTATTTGTTTTCTTCATCATTATTCTTAAATGAGGTTTCAAAATACGCTGTTCAAAAGGAGGGATCAGTTCGCGAAGTAGTGAGCATAGTGAGCGTATGCGCCTCAGTGTGACGCGATATTGGTGTGTATATTCAGGATCCAAGTCGTCGATGACTCCCTGCTCCAGAGAGCGTGCATAATCAAATTCAGTAAGGAAGAAGTGGGGCACTACGAAGTCGAGTTCGGAGTCGGCATGTAAGGGTAAGTGAAATGATGGTTTTCGAAACATGATGAGCGCTATTTTGTTCTCTGAAATACACGTTAAGTTTATACCCATACTGTTACCTTGCGCGATTTGTTGGCTCTTCATTGATATAAAATGAGAAGGTTAAAAGGCACGAAAGCAAAGCGTATTGATGATCAAATAAGCAAAATGATCGCCCTTTGTTCGTTAGAGTCGTCTTTTTAACCATTTGAATAAAAAAGACTAATTTTTTGTTGACCAGATAAATTAATCCGTTAAAGTACGCCTCGTTCTCACGGCAAAGGTCGCGAGATAGATGGTGTCTAACCCATCGCATGATTGCGTTGCCCTGGTGGTGGAATTGGTAGACACAAGGGATTTAAAAATCCTAGAAAAATTGCGGTGTCGTAATCAGTAAAAATCATATCAAGCCGGCTTAATGCTGGTTTTTTTGTACCTGAAATTCAGGGTAAGCCTTCTCCTCAAACCTACCTCCTGTCTATCTCCTGTTCTCTGTGCAGATTTCCTGTGCGATTAAAGTGTCAAGAATCTCCTGTGCTGATGAACTGTGCGTGATTTACGTGCCAATATAGCCAAGGCTGAATTGCTGTGGGTCTCTTGTCTGTGTCCGGTCTGGTGGGGCGTGATGAAGCGGACGCGAAACCTAATAAAAGTTTTTACTTAAGGGTTAGTGTCCACTTTATAGAAAATTAACTAGTAATCATCCCGGCCCAAACGTTATCAGTTCACAATTTTTGGCAAGTATGCGCATGCTGGAATATCTTTCTTATGCAGCGTGTTGATATGATTGTGTGCTAAAGATCAGCTTGAAATATGTCTATCGAAAACCTGTTTGTTGAAGACATTCAAGATTCATATTTGGAAAAGGGCGAGTTAATGAGTAAAGTATCATTGTTTTTTGGTGCTGGTGCCGAAATTGGCTATGGTTTACCGTCAGGAGGGAAATTTGCCCTCGACATATTTAGAATGGATGTTGCTGAAGACAAAAAACGGTTAAGAGAAGCAAGGGAAAAAGTCAATAAACGCTCAAATTATGCCAAGAATTGGCTACCACAAGACTATGAGAAGAAGCCCATATCATCATTTGGTAGAACTCAATATGAAAGCTTGGTTAAAAGTAGTTTAGAGTACAAACGTTTTGATATTATTAGATATCTATCAGAATTTGACTCTAGAGTCTCAGAATTAGCCCGTAAGTTTGATGAAACATTTGATAGAAACATACGCGAAGCTTTTGAAAGGGTTTTGGGTATATCATTTGGTTCAGAAACATTTAGCCATGAAATTAGAATTTCTGGTATTTTGGGAGATTATAATCAACTGTTCTCAAGCGACTTTTTCTCGAGTTACTTGAAAGCACTTGAGCTCCCATCCACGGATGAAAACTTCTTTATAAGAAAAAGGTGCCGTGACTTTTGTCGTTCTGTCCTTGAGCTGCTTATAGGGGCTTGTGGCGAAGAATTAGTGCATAATTTAAATGATGGCATTTTTGAAAAGAAACCTGATGAGATTGACATATTTGATGATCTCGGGGCTATTTTTTCTTTAGATTATAGAGGGGCAGGTTTGACAGGCCTCGAAGTTATCTTAGATGGCGAGCCAATTGCAATAACAGCTGATACAAGTGATGAACACCTTATATGTGCATTTGCCCTAGAAATTCTTGAAGATATCTTTGCTGCTTCACTAGACTATCAATCACTGATTGATTCTAACTGGCGCTATCTTTATAGCCCAAAAACAGATTGGGCCAAATTTTGCAAGATAAATATATTTTTGAATACGGCTCAACGATATATATCATCTATAGCTGATAAATTCCATGAGAAAATAATAAGTGGTGATGGTTACTATCATGATATTCTAAATATTAAAGAAGAGCATGAAATTAAGGCTATTGGTACAACGAACTATAACAACTTTATCGGAACAATATCAGATGAAGATGTTTATTATTTGAATGGTTCAGTTGATGACTGCTATGATCCTTACCTAAATACTATTGTATCTAAAGAAATCTCAGCCGATAGTCAGCATTTTACAGTTCCATTTTTATTTACTCAAAGTGGGATTAAACCTCTCACATCAATTAAAATGTCTGAACGTTATGTGAAATTATACAATAACCTAAAGGAGTCTGATGTAGTCGCAGTTATAGGCTATGGTTTTAATGTGGATGACGGGCATATTAATGGCCTATTCCGTTCTTGTATAGAAGATGATGGAAAGGAACTAGTTATTTTTCACTACACAAATGACTTTGGTGCAGAATCTGATTTAAAGCTTAAAGAGTATTATCAAGAAAGATTGAGGTTGAAAGACCATTCAGGAATTACCGTTATTAAAGTAGGGAATGACCGGAAAACACCTGAAGGTAGTTTTTGGTACGATACGTTGAGAGAGTAAAACAGTTGAACTTTCTTTGTCAGTAACCTGGAATAGATGTGAAGCCTGACTTGTCTGTATTACATTAGGCTTCGTGTCCGACTTTCTTCCGGATTAGTACAAAAATTAGACATATATTCTTATTGAGTAAGCCAGTAAAGAGGTTCACTTAATATGGAGAAACGTTTTAAATTCACTACGGCTAAGATCACTAGCTTACCTTCCAATGATCCTAATTCTCGGTCCACTGAAGCAGAGTATTCCTGTTCCGAATTATCGGGCTTCAAGGTTCTGGTTGGTAAAAATGGGCGAAAGAAGTGGTTGGTTCGATATACTTTGAATGGTAAAAAAGGCTCTTTATCTCTTGGTACGTTTCCAGAAGTTTCCTTGGCGGATGCAAGGAAGCAAGCGCAACGTATTAAGCTAATGGTTGCTGAAGGAATAGATCCAAAAAACTCAACCGTCAAACCAGACATACCTACTGTATCTGAATACTTCAACAATCACTTCATTAAAATTTCTAAGTCACGCAAGAAAAGCTGGCGTCATGATATAGCAAGATTTAACCACTGTGTTGATATTTGGGATATCAGTTATGACCAGCTTAAAGTTTCACACATACAGTCCATGGTTGCAGGATTGATGGATAAGGTTCATTTACGTGGTAAGAAGCTAAGTCGTTCAACAATTAACCGTGTGTTATGTTTGCTCAAGCTAATGGGCCGCATGATAGAAGAAGAGTACTCCATTCCCAACGTTGCGGCTCGTGTTAAGTTGTTTCCAGAAACAGGAGCTAGGGAGCGATGGCTATCGCCTCAGGAGATAAAACGGATTTTCGAAGAGCTAAGAAAACCGGATTATTGTCCTATTCGTAGCCGGTTTATTATTCTGCTTTTCATGCTGGGATGCAGAGAACGCAGTCTCAGGGCTGCTCGTTGGCCAAATATTGACCTTGAAAATGGTGTGATGCGTATACCAAGGGAAGACTCAAAGAATGGGTTTCAACACCAGATCCAGCTTACACCCCAGGCGATTCAAGAGTTTCGTTTTTTGCTAAGGCTCAAGAAGAAGGGGAACCCATATGTATTTCCAGGGCAAAAAGAAAAGTCACACATCAGCCAACCTCGACATTTGTTCAACAAGATCAAAAAAGAATTGATGCTTAAAGAACCCGATCAGATCGTTTTTCATACAGCACGTCACTCTTATGCATCATCACTTATATCTGCAGGCGTTGATGTTGGTGTGCTAAAGCAACTTCTCGGCCATAAGTCCATTAGTAGCACAATGCGTTATGCGAGAGCTGGGAATGAGTCTCTTCGTCAATCTTCGCAAGTTCTAATCCAATTAATCGACGAAGCCTAATCGCTTCGATATTAAATCAACATATCAAGCCCGAACTCAACGAATGAGTTCGGGCTTTCTTATATATGGAGTTTTGAAAATGAAAATAATCACACAATTCAATGAGCTTGACTCTCTACCATTATCGAAAGAGACGATAGCAGCTTTACGACACCACATGACTGAACCATTCGAATTTGATGATGTAATTACTGCTGAATTCTGGCAAGAGGTTAGCACTAGCCTGATATTAATCGAAGAGTCAGATACGGATGAATCCATTAATCAGCAACCAGAGAGTGTTCAGCATCTTATTCGTTTTGTACAAAACTACCCCGAAACGGTTTACCTTATTAACAGTACTGACACGGATTTTATCATTGCCCTTGCCATCATCACATCAGCAGGGGGCGGCGTTTATTTAGTTAGTCCGACATCAAATACGTCTCACCCTGTACAGGTTTTGTTACCGCACGCAGAGTCGCTATAACTCAAGCCAAACAATAAGGATAAATATCTATGTCCCGCAAAACCGCCAGTAATAAAAATAAAGCCGATAGCGAGGTAGAAGTTATGGAAGAAAACTTACAGACAGGAATGGAACCGGAGAAAGTACAAGAGACACAAGACCAAGGTAATCAGGAAGCAATAGAGTGTGAGAATACTGCCACTTTGCTATCAGGGAAAGCTAAAAAGCTTAGTCCAAAGAGCGAGAGTTACATTTATTTCGACTTGGTCAAAACAATAGAAGATGAAGAACTGCATCTAAAGCTAACGGGCAATGATAGTGGGGGCTTATTTACCAAAGAACTCATTTCAATAAGAAAATTGATAAATATTCTTAAGGAGTACAAAGATAAATCATTTAAAAGTACAGTGTTAAAACCAGCAATAATCGGCGGAAGTGCTAATAATCCCTCGTTTACAGCTAGTGCACTGAGATCTGATACGATTGGACTAATAAAGGCTGCGCCGAATAGTCTGTTTCTTCACGTTCTGTCGACAAATTTTGATGAACGTCGTGATCAACTGCTCGCATTAGTTGACGCTGACACCTCCACCGAAACTACCGCATAAACCCCTTTCATACTGCGCACTAATCAAGAGCGCAATCCTCGAAAAATCAAAGAGAAATTATTATGAAACTGACCTATGGCGAAAAGCTAGGGCTACCTGTGTCTGATGCTTTTAAACAACTAATTAATGAAGAAGTCAGTAAACATCAAATCAACAATGACGTTACCGCAATTACGCTTAATTACCGTGATAGTTTATATACACCCGAAGATGGAGGATTTCACCCAGTAGAGCTACGTTTTGAGAAAAAAGATAACTGCTGGCATCTGGCTTACCTGACTGACTTTTCCTATGCTGGCCTTTACTCTGAACTTGAGAAAGAAATTGATTTCGATGTGACTCACGATGTCGCTTTCATCCGGTTCATGGGCGAAGTACCACTAAGCAGGCCAGATGTGCAGGACTTCTTTAAAACTTACCAGGCTAACTTTATCAGCTATGTAGCAATGGAAGCTTACGATGACGTTAAGCTAACTGTGGACTGAAGGAACGACCAGACCGGGACAAGAAATGAACAGGAGAAATTTTCACGTTGCTCTGGTCTGTACATTGGACAAGCCATCATGCCAGTGAAAACAAGGTGCGATGGCTTTTGCCTTTTCATTACTGGTCACCGAGCCAAGGGATTAGAAAATCCTTGAACTTCAAAGCCAAAGGAGGAGATCTGAATGACCTTGTGTCAAATCAGTAGTTGGAACTGTCAGGGAAAATTCCCGAGAAAGTTAGCGTTCGACTCATGGCTACATGTAAAAGCAAGGGCTGAAAACAGGTGCGTTGTGTTTGTGGAAGGTCAAAGCGGCCACGGAGCCTAAATCACATTGTTATAAGGTGAACTGGCCGGTTGATGGGGGACGGATTAGTAATCGGCTATTCCGGCCCCATTACTATTACTGGCAATGAGGAAGGGTAATGGATCGCCAAACGGACAATTTTCGTTAAACGTGATGCACTCTAACGATAGCCAGAGGTGATTGAATCTGTAATTTCAATAGCTATATATTATTAACAATTCGGCCCCTAGCGGGTTATTTATTAGTTTATTAGGATGTACTAAAAAATAGCAACGTTTTAAGTTTTCCCTTATTCGGTATCAGTCTACGATTCCATCAAGTCAAGGGCTTTGTATGCGGAGCATGGAAAGACAAGAAAATGGCTCATACTGGAATGTTCAAGGCTAGGGCCGAGGAGTTGGGTAACTCGCGGCTTGATTATGTAGCGGGGTGTCTACGACGGAGATGTCAGCCAACACCAAGATTTAGACGGTGATTGACTAGGAACTGTGGCTTTTACATGACGGTGTTCAGGTAGATCTGAAGTTCTTGCTTCAACTGGTACCGCAACCAGTCGGGTGACAATACCTCTGCATCAGGAAGCCACGCCTTTAGCTGACGAAGCAAGTGTGGAATGTTATTGGTTTGGTTACAGGCTAATACGTCTCCGGAATCCAGTACTTTCAACATTCGAAAATCATGGTCGGTGCTTTCATTGAAGAAGGCATCGGCAATTCGTCCCCGAATCTGTATAACCACGTCAACAGGAGTTATTAACTCAACATCTGATCGCCAACCAGTGATGCTCTGCTCGACGTTAGTATCGGGAGAGTATTTGTCCTCATATCGGACTAACTCGGAAATTCTGGCAACTCTGAGTAAATCTAGGCGGTTTCTGTGTGCTCCGGCGAGATACCAGAGTCCTCTATCGTTCACCAACCGGTATGGGTGGAACTGATCATAGGCCTGTCCATCGCAGACAAAGCTGATTACGTGCCGTAGTTGAACCGATTCGATAAGTTTCTGGAACATAGAAGCGTTTTCGCTGATGTCTTCAATCCGTGGGTTCTTGAATAGAAACGGCGTCGTCGGTTTGTTGTTAAGCACTCCGTTACTCAGGTAGTGCTTGCCTGAAAACAGGGTGTCGAGTCCCATGTTGGCAAGTAATGTTGATATTTCGTGGTTAGTCTGCTTACCCAAGACTTTTGGATCAAGAAAATAACATGCACCTTCGCGTTGAATAGGGAGGTAATTTAATCGCTCATTGAAATCCCTCTGCAGGGTTCTTTCACTCACACCGAACTCTCGCCTCAATTCTTCCAGATATAGCCGTTCTCCCGTATTCAAACGGGTCAAAATAATACCAAGTCTTTTCGCTAGGGTGTCGTGTTCTTTCATGCTACGCATTTTAGATAGACCACTCGTCAGGGCATGTCGTGCTTTGAGAGAATCCGATTATTTCTAGCTAAACTTCATAAGGTTACTGATATTGCTATAGCTTTTATTGGTCGCCACAGCGTATGTCTGACAAGGCATATATAACTTGAGTGAAATTGATTCACTCGTCTCGACACTACCTGTCGATCACCCTCTTTAAACTATTAACCATTCTCGCTTTCGGTGCCTTTACCGATGGCGTCATGACGTATTCAAGGAAACAACACAATGAAAAAATCAATCATCCTGCTAGGTCTAACGTGTCTATTCGCTACCACATCATCATTCGCTGGCGGTACGCTCGGCGGTAATCCGGCTGACATTTCGAAGATAGAAAAATCCTGGAATGGGAAAGCAGGTAAACAAGTTTACTCTCAGTCTGGCCCACGTATTGAGTGGTATGCCGATGCCTGTGGAACCATGAATGGCAAAGTCATGGATGTGGCGAAATGCGGTCTAGATACCCCTAAAGGTAAAGCACAATAAGTTTCGTTGCGGAGCTTGGCTCAAGGTACATCGGTTTCGAATTGGACTCTCTAGGCCGAGGTATCAATGAGCTTCGCAACACCCCATTACTTCATCCAATAAACAATAAGGAGTCTTTATATGACGATTAAATCAATCACAACCCTAGTAACAACCTGTCCGGCATGCGGTGAGCGTGCTTATGATGATGGTAGCTGTCAGGTGTGTGGTCACTCTCACTAAGCAGTGTTACAAAAAATTAGAGGACCATGTTCTTTACTGAGCATGGTCCTTTTTCATATATAAAAGAGGCAAACATGCAAAGCAGAACCTTTTCACAATCGTCATCCCAATCCAAAAAGAACACAGGTATTCGTGCAGCGAAAATAGGTGCAGCTCTCGGAGCTAGGTACTATGGGGCCTACGGTGCTTTAGCTGGTGGAGTTGCTGGGTTTTTGATCGGTATTGTCGCCGACGAGGTTATAGATGATTGACTGAGCGCCAGAAGAGCAGGGGAGAACCCTCTGCTTTTTTTTGTTAAGGGGCAATGAGGCTCACAAAAGTGGACGTGTTTCCTTAGTAAATGACTCATTAAGGAATGTCGTCCACTTTCGTTCACGCAGTGATTACACTTGATTTTTGAGTTCTGAGTGTCTCCAAATTATTTTTGGACAGAAGTTACTTAGAGTTTCTACTTAAAGTAGCAAAACACGAATAACTTCAAGTATGGAAAATTCACTTAAGTTCAGTGTCCACTCTGACTGGAGCAGATCAAATTGAAGATATATCTGAGTCTGTACAACCATTCCCAAAAACTATACCTCTTCGTGGGCTAATATTTAGTTTGGAAAGTTTCTGATAAGCCGATATGTAATTTTGGTATTGTCGGCTTCCAAAACATCAATCACAGCGCCCTTATAACCAATTTGATTCGACTCACTTAGGTCATACTCTGCTTCATTATTAAAAGCTGGTCTTGCCATGTCATTGGAAAACTCACGGTAACTAATATTGATTTTATTTCCTACCTTACCGCTGTATATCAAAGTCTGTTGGAAACTGTCTTGGAACTGGGACATTTTCTTAGTGATAGTAAACTTACCATAAGCATCATCTACACAAGACTTCGCACCAAAGATGGTTACAAAACAAACTTCATTTTGTTGATTATTTTCTACGGCAATGCCCTGTATAGGGTCCGCTAATGCCGCTTTAATAACGCCAACAGGAGAGAAAAACTGTTGCTTGTTATCGTATCCGAGTTGATTGTAGTCACCCTGAGGTATGTCATACGCCAAACTTTTAATCATGCTTGATACGCGTAATACGCTCATTTCAGCCATTGTGCCTTTGCTAACCAAATGGTCTCCGACATAAGCTGTTTTAACTTCACCAACAGATGGATAGTCAACTTTAGTGACCGAGTTCGCTGGCGAACCATTGTATTGAACAGATGTACAGCCACCCAACGCAGCTAACGACAACCCTACTAAAAGTAATTTATTATTAAACATATAGTTCCTTTATTTTTAGCCCCATTGAACGGCATATAGTATACACACTTGATTGCATTTTAAAATAAACGTTATTCTTGAGGATAAAGTTAATCGCGGTATAACTTTTTGTATGGTGATACAAATATTCTGCTTTATTTCTCTGAAACTCGAACATTATTTCTCCACTATAGAATGCTTTTAACTCTTTTAGCAGCTTTTCATACTCCTATCATGCAGCCTTTCCAATCATAGTTCATTTGATAATCAATAGGTTAACGAGAGTTGTTGGATCTTAGATTACAAAATGACGCATAATTTTTAAATTGCTTACTTCGACGCGCCCTCGGAAAACTTTGGGTAAGGGGAACTTTCATCCAAGAGAAATTAATTAGCTTCAGTGATAACAAGAAAAGGGGGCATAAGTGTGCTAGGGAATTGGTACCACTAAGAGAGCTATCCAATCAACTAAGTATCGATTTGCCCACTAATCACTATTTGAGAAACAGAAAAAGTGGACACAAAACCTTAATACTAAATCCATTAGGCCTTGCGTCCAGTTCTGGTCATTTAGCTAGCCACACATCAAGTGTGTTCGGATCACCATCTTTGGTCCAACAATCTGGTTGGCTTATGTTGATATCGGCTCTTATCTTCAACTGAGGGTACATCTCCTGCACTACTTGGGTCATGATCTGTGCAGTTAACTCGCTGACTGCGCTTAGGTGTTTTTTCGGTGCTTCGAAAACAAAGGCATCGTGCATCGCAACGATCAATTTGGCGTCGTAACCTTTATACAATTGATGAAGTCGATTTCCGGCTGCTTTGAACAGTGCCGCAGCTGTACCTTGCACTGGCATGTTCACCATCCAGTTTTTCTCAGTATGGCCGCGCTTAGCGTCCAATTGGCGGTATCGGTGCAATCCCGTTGCAGTGCTTACATGGCCTCGCAGAGCGCCATACTGGGGCATTCTCTCAATGGCTTTTTGTAGTTCGGGAAACATCGATAGAAACTTATTCATCAGTTCCGAGGCCTTGTTGACACTGATATTGAGTTTTTTCGCTATTCCAATGCTGGTGATACCGTAAATTAGGCCAAGTGTGCATTGCTTCATGATGGATCGTTTCTCAGAATATTTTTCTTTGAAGGCCGACGAATCGCAGCTGCGGCATTCTGATTCTAACTCATCACAAAAGAACTCTTGCGCCATGGCTGTGTATAGATCGCCTTGGTTATACATCTTGACTAAGTTTGAGCCGCCATACACGCCAGCAGCAATCGCCACGGAGTTGGAGATACCACGTGGTTAAGAGTCTTTTAAAGTCATGTAATAGGATTGGTGGTCATTCCCAATTGCTGTACTATGCGCCTTTGATTTGGCTGGGAAAAGAGAGGGGCAATGGGTTACATAATCAGTAGCAGCGATCCAGATATTATTACTATGAAAAAGTTGTACGGAGATGATCTGGACGTATTCCATCCAAAACATAAAAGAACACACTTACCTGGAACAGAAGCGTACGGCTGGTCTCAGTTAGATCTGTTTTATGGATCCTTGATGAAGCTTTATCTTCGCCACTGTACTGAGCATTGCAAATTTTTGCTGAATGTGAGTGAGAGAAACTTCTCGATCGTGATGAATGTTCTTCCGAGACTTGTTGAGCATAGCCAGCAAGATGAGCGGCTGTATGAGCTGATAGGCAAAGCGTTGCGAAGCATCGATACCTTGGTATCAGATATGGTATCCAGTATTGAGTTTTCAGAAATAATGGCGCTTATTGACGAAGATGAACCGACAAAGCCATTTGTGCCGCCATATGAGCTTGCTTTAGAGAGAAGCAAAGAAAGTTGGTTTCAATTGACGCAGTACTGTGTTGATAAAGGGACCGTATCGGAGGTGACAAAAGATCTTACGTCAGATACGAAAATCCGAGGGCACCATGTTTTTGCAGTACTGGCGCTCAACTTGACTCACTTCCTGAAAGAGCATGAATCGTTATGGACCTTAAATCAAGCTAAGCGCTTGCTCCCTCTGATTTACTCTTTGATAGAGAAAGCTGAAGAAGAGCAAGTGCAGGAAAGATCAACGAAGAAGAAAAGACAGGTAAAGTGTCCCGATCTTTTCTTAGCTAACCAGCTTGGTAAGGCTGGGCGTAAAAAGAAGGCAGAGAGCACGACAGACAAACAAGACATGGAAAAAGTCTACCTGTCTCAGGAAACAGTTAAGCTGGTGTTCTTAAAAGGCTGGCTCTACCACATGACCAACGATGAAAAAGAGTATGCGCAAACACAGTTAGTGTATGAAATCATCGATAAATTTAATTTGTCAGATGGTCAGGGTGATAAATCAAAATCGGTAAATCGTTGGCTCAGCAAGATCAAAAAGCCAGGTGAATTACTAAAATATTACGCGGGTTCTGAATAGTCGTAATCAGATGCTAAAGGCTGATTGTGGGGGTAGCATTGCTAACCCCTCCATATACTGTTAACGCTCTGCAATCCAACGTTCAACACTGCCTGCATCCCCATCTTTAGTCCAGCAATGAGTGGCAGAGTCATTCAGGTCGATGCGTGGCTTGAGTTCAGGGAAGAATTCAACCACAGTCTGAATCATCACGTCGATTGTCAATCGTCCAACCTCTGGCATCTTGTCTAATGGGGCTTCGAAGATAAAGGCATCATGCATAGCCAAGATCAGCTTAGCACCATAGGGCTTGTAAAGTTGGTAGAGTCGATTCCCCGCGATCTTAAACAGAGCGGCAGCTGTTCCTTGAACAGGCATATTCACCATCCAGTTTGTCTCGTGGCGGCTTAGTGCACCGCTATTAGAACGGTGGCGATGTAATCCGGTACTGGTGCTCACACAACCCCGATATGCTGCTTGTTGTGGCGCGGTTTCCATCATGTGTTTCAGGGTAGGAAACATAGCTAGGAACCGATTCATCAACTGTTTGGCTTCGAGTTCTGATATCTCAAGACGGCTACCCAGTCCGAAGGGGGATAGGCCGTACAGAATACCGAGTACACATGTTTTCATGATATCCCGCTTGTCTTTGTGCTTATGCTTGAAAGTGTCGGAATCGCATTGCCGATCTTCGTCATCCAGGTCGTTGGCATAGAACTCCTGAGCCATGACTGTGTAGATATCCCCCGCGTTGAACTTAGCAATCAGATTCTTATCGCTGTAGACCGCAGCTGTGATGCCGACTTCAATCTGGGAATAGTCCGCTTCACCGATTCCATTTCCTGTCTTCGGGATGATGAGTGGGCGCATTGCGCCAGGTAGTCCGAGCAGGTTCGGGCTGGCACAAGATTGTCTCCCGGTTACGACTTCCAGCTGTTTGTGCTCTGGGTGCACGCGACTATCGGAACCGATAATAGTAGGCCGAAGCAGTATATCTCTCTCAATGGCTTGAACCTTGCTAAATTCAGCCAGTAGGCCGATAGCAGGGTGGATATGGGCCAGATCTTTCAATAGTTGTAACTTGAAGCTGTATTTGCCGCCCTTGTTAAAATGATCGAGTAAGTTGAGTTGACGGAAAAACGTTTCTTTTTGTTGGTGACTATTGGGATTGTCTAACCCCATTTGTGCCAGCTGACTTCTGAGCGCTTCCAGCTTAGGCGTACTGGCATTGAGCACAGCGTTGCATTTTTCCCGATCAACACTCACCCCATGCCACTCCATGGCTGCATTGGTGATGGTCCAGGGCATCTCCACCGTGATAAGGTGGTGGTAACTTCCCTGGAGGGTTAACTGCTGCATCTGAGAAAGGTAAAGCTTTGCTGCAACAATAGCGTCTTCAGCTGCATAGTGGATCTGCTCGCTGGTAAATTCTCCACTGTCATAGTCAATAAAGGAGTGCTGCAAGTCTGATTTCACCAAATTGAATCGGTGGTGAATATCATAGCGGCTCGCCACGGTATTCAATGCATAACGGATCCGATTGTTTTCAGCGTGCTCTGCTCTGGCGCAAATCTCTGCGTTCTCTGAATCAAATACCTGATCATTGTCAAACACATGCAGGCCCAGATATCGTGCTCTCTCGGCGATACAGGTGTCCCAGATAGTGCGAGGCTCAGTCAGACCCAGTTGCCAGAGACAATGTAACTCGGCTTTGGCATGGTGGGCGATATAGGTCGTGGGTAGATCAAGTAATGGCTGAAGTCGTTTCGTATCTTTGAGTTTAGTTAAATCAATAACATAATTGTGAAGATGCAACTGATTGCCTGTGTTGGTCATCAAAGTAACAGCCATCAATAGGGGTTGAATACTTCGGATATCCTGTTTTTGCTTGTTACCTCGAAGTGGGATTGCGAGGCGGCTGAACTTAAACTCAAAGTCTAGTGACACGCCGGTCAATGGCAACTGATGAGCTAGATGTATCAGATCTTCCAAGTCTTCTTGGGTTCCAATGTACGTCACCGCCGCTGAATCTAGTGGTGGCAGCATTGGCAATATAATAGCACTTTTCTTTGGCTCGAATTCGGCTTCGTTAAATCGTTTTGCTAGTGCGGGCAATAAATTCATAATCAATATTCTCTCTTGGAAACGTAGGGCCTCCGGGTGGCCAGCAACCCTATAAAAATGGTTTTATTAGGACTTTTGGCCACTCCAGTAGCGACGGACGGTGCGAACGCCTATACCCAACTGCTCAGCAACTTGCTTTTGTGTTAAGCTTTGTTGTTTAAGTTGCTGTATTTCTTGCTTTTTAGTACCAGTTGTTCGTGCGCGCTGACTATCAATGCCGAAGTGCTCGCGTATTTCTGCCAGATTGTTGAACTCAGCATCGTACTGATAGTTAGGGTGCGGATTGTTCTGGAAAGTAATAACCTCACATGGCGATGTGAAAGGACGCACTCGGCCTACAGCCTGTATCACGGTGCCCATTTCTAGGGTCTGCAACATCGGGTCAGTCAGTTGAGCTACATCGGTATATCGGTACTTATTGTCAGCAATGCGGGCATGACGGCGGCGAGGGTTCGGCAGTACTTTGATTTCCATTTCCAGCTGCTCATCACTGGCTCGCATGTCTTGTAGGGCATTCGCTAATATGGTTTTGGTAACGTAGTAGCTATTCAGACAGTAAGCACAGTCGAATTGCTCGAACTGGTTAATGCCAATTACACCGTAGTGGATGACTGGTATCTGAGTGATGGTGCCATTGGAATCGTATTCTTCGCCATCGACGATTTGAACATCATCTATACTACGGACGGTTAGCATCTCATTCAGCGTATCAATGCAATATTGCTTATGCTTTTTCTTTGAGATCAGCAGCACTCGTTTACCTTCCCGGATGCGCTTGAGAGTTAACTCAAGAAAAAAGTCCAATATCTGTGGGGAGTTCTTCAGGAAATGACCAGATGTACCCAGAGAAGAGGCAATATTCAGCCACTGAGTACCATCGCCTTTAAAGGCTGTGTCCTGATAGAAATTGTGAAAATTAAGCCCCAGCTTATGGTTCAGCAATGTTTCATGAGTCGTGCCGCTGTAGAGTAGAACATCGCAGTCCGCCGCAAGTGGTGTTGCAGAAAAGCGTATATCACCGAACTCGGTTTTCTCGCGTGAATCTAAAGGCGAATTCATCAGTGCTTGCAGGTCAAAGTGAATGTTGCGGAATTCTCCCGGCCAGTGGCGCTCCCCAATAGTAACCAGCTCTCGGATTTCCGTCGGATAGATCGAGGGCATAGACCATACGTCAGGCTCTCTCAGGTCATCTGTTGCTGCATTGAGTAGGCTTTGCAAGGCAAACACGCTGGCGGCCTTGCGCTTCTGAGAGATGTCTGATTCGCACAAACAGAAGATTAGGTTCGCTATTTCTTCTTGCGTGATAGTGCGGCTATATGGTGTTAGCGATACCGTCGCTTCATCAAAAATAACCAGTACATTCTGAGCTTCACACTTAGCTTTCATTCGAGCAATAAAATTCAAGTCATTTGTCAAATGGGCTTGGGTAGCGAAGAGCACTTGGGTGCCGCGCAAAACATCACCAAATTGATCTTTCCAGTGGCATTTCTCTTGATTAGGACATAAGGCGCAAATAGTGCGTTTACCAAGTATAGAAAGGCCACGCTGTTCATAGTCCGCCCAGTCAGCATTGCGCTGCTTACCGCACAGCTCTTTAGGACGCGGGCGGAGATTAGTGATTTTGATATTTTCAGGCGGGAACTGGATATAGTCGCGCTCATTGATGATAGCGCGAGTGGGGGCCAGCACGATGATCAAATCATACTGACCTGATTCTATGCCATATTCTATCACTTGATCCATATTGGTAGATTTACCCACACCTACCGCCCAGTTAATCAGCAGGTGAGGGTGCTTCTTAAGAAGTGACAGGACATAGAGACCATTATTTTCTTTTCTGAAACCAGCAAGCGCCATAGCGCTGCTGATTTGATTCAGAGACGAGTTCATTGTTAAGCCGCCGTGTAGCCATAACATTGAAGCATCACTTGGATACTCGGTATTGCTGCCAGCTCTTCGCTAGAACACTTCTGGAACACGTCGCTCAGTTTAAACTCCCCGTTAGCGTAGGCATTATTAAAAACTTCGATCTCTGACTGGCCCAGATCGATGTTCTCAGGTATCGGTTTTAAATCCACGGTATAGCTGTTACGGTGACGACTCATGAGTATCATCATTGGCTCTACAGCATCAAAAACTGGCAGGATTTGCGGCAGAGCTGCTTTGGGATGGGTAGCATCGGTGATTGCCAGAATCTCAACTTGACGAGAGCTGAAGTTAAATACAGGTAGCAGTAGGCGGTTGTATGCTTTGTTGCCAGCACGACATAGCGGGCAACCATTACCGTTACACAGGATGTAGCCTTTCTTCTCTGGCGTATCAATCCAGTGAATATTCACATCTTCATGCTCAACGGAAAAAGCCATGAAGGGAGTTGCGCTTTCGCCCACTCTTGCTTGTTCAAGTACGGTTTGGCTTGGCACGGTATTAGCGGCGGCACGATCTTTAAGTGTCTGGAGTTTCTTTTGTGTATCGTTTAATGATGCTTCCGGAGAAAGGGCACCAGATACGACAGTTGTGACAGCATTAGTTTGGATATTAGTGTTCATATTGAATCCTTCTAAACATAAAAATTTGTTGAATGGGGGCCTCTCTGGGGCCACCCGTAGAATGTAAATGGAATTGTGATTTCGTCCTATCAGAGTGTGTCTCACCCATTCCCACTGAGTGCTAATTCATTAAGCTTCAGCTGGTTGTGTAATCTTTGAGTGGTGTTGCTGACTGTAGTCGAGGTCATGTCGTACAGCGGTTACAATGTCAAAATGCAGTCCAAGGAGACGAGAAACCTCGGTTTGTTGGAGCTCTTCTTCATCCATGAACTCACCCCAGTAAGGCACGGTGATTTGATGTAATAGGCTTCCAAAGATGGCAAGCGTGCCTTCGACGGAATAGGACTTGCTTTCAATCAAATGTGAGAGAAAGTCGTATAGGAACTGCGGATATCCAGGCATTTGATAATCATAAGATGACCAGAACTCTTTATCTTCAAAGTGGATGCCTGCAAACTCTGAGTGCGCGTCGAGTTCTTCTGGAACTTCGAAATAGATGAGAAACTCACTGTCGATGAAATGATTTATGCGACGAGCGTTTTCTTCCTGATCATTCGTGAAAACATCTGAATTGTGACAAATACTAAAGGCACCTGGACCAATATTTTCTGCCCCGATAGATATTCGGTTTTTATTTGGGTTAATGCCCAGGTCTTCATTCGAGTAGAACGGGTCGGTGATAAGACCTAAATATGCCTCAACATAGGCTGTCAGTGGCTTCGGAATAATAGCTTGTACTGAATTGTTCATAATAAATCTCCGTGTTGTATTGGCCGCTTAATAACTTAAGCGGTGATTTCAGGGTGCAAGAGGCCGTCACCGATATTTCACGGCTAGTTGCTTAATTAATATGTGTTTATTTTTCGTGCGGTCTGAATAAACAGACTTAAGTGTTAGTCGCTTTGGTGTTGAAGTCTTACATCGTGGGCAATAGCTCTTTCGACATCAAAGTGGTCGCCCATCGTTCCGGCTAGTCCGGTATGAAATAACTCCTCTTGGTGGAATGTGATTGCACTGGTAATCGCACCAAATATTTCCAGCATAATGTCCAACGGAAGCGAAAGGTTGGAGCGAAGGTACTCATAAGCTTGGTACATCTGCAGAGGCAGTCCTTTGTTATTGTCAAAGTCGTACACGGCTTCAAATTCCGCAGGTTCTACACCCTCGAAGGTTACTTTAGTTGTCAGTATGTGGGTATTACCTACTAGATGTTCAGATTCTGTTCTGAAGTGATCGGTCAGTCTTAAGAAACGTTCGTGGTCATACTCTCCGTTAGTACAGATCAGCGACTCAGAGTTGTTAAAGGCCATGATCAGGCCGCCAAATTCAGAGTCTCCGTATGCGACCAGTTCTACAGTTTCATCTTGCTCGTTAACCAGAGAGTTTTCGTTACCAACCAGTAGGTTAGTCAGAATCTTAATATCTTTTTGGATGGAAGCTGGGATTCTGTTTTCCATGGTTTAGTCCTTATCAAATGTTTCAATATGTGAGCGAACTGCTCAGTCAGGAAGGATTATGTAGTCAGAGCCCAAAATAGGACAGGAAATAGAATCTCACGGATTCCCATAGAGTGGGTCTTGGGGCTATCTGGTTGATTTGTAATGTTATTTACGTAGCGTTTATGTCAGGTGGCGGGGACGTAAATACAGTAAAGTGGCCACGAAGCCTTTAAAAATAATATGTTAAAGGGTTGGTGGCCACTTGGTGAGTTCGAGGTCTGTGATCTGGCCTAGAAATCTGTTGTTGAATATGCGCTATGTTGTATTTATATCAAAATAACAAGCAATCAATAGGCTGGGTAAATGGAACAAATCTCAATAATTCACGTGGCTATCGCTGGTGCTGTCATCGTGGTGATACTTGCGCTTGTCAGTAGCAGAAAAGTAACACGAGGCTTTGTTGCTTAATTCGATGAGAAGACATGGTAGCCCCATGTTGTTCAGTTCTTAAACAACATACTGAGTTTCA
>NZ_JAWPOP010000417.1:0-728 GCF_033344345.1 Vibrio sp. 1978 | reverse complement strand
AGTTTTGAAGAGCACATCAGTTTTGATTGGGTTTTCGGTTTTGTTCGTGCAGTTCTGATTATGTCGTCCATCTTTGCAGCACGTCGCATTATCTTCGGGGGTTAATATGGATTGGTTAGTCGATTTATTTAATAAGCTTTTGGTCTTCTTGTATCAGCTCTTAGTGTCGCTTTTTAACATGCTCAAGGACTTATTTTTCTGGGCGGTTGAGCAGGTCATGGAGATGGTTAACATGCTGCTTTCTGGCGTGTTTGCGCTCTTTGCGCCTGTCGATATGAGTCAGTATATGACTTCAATTCCTCCAACAGTGTCTTGGGTTATGGCTGCGGTTGGTTTGCCTCAGTGTCTTTCTATCATCCTTGCAGCAATCACGGTTCGCTTAATGCTTCAACTCATTCCGTTTACGAGGTTAGGTTCATGATTTATGCAATAGCAGGTAGACCAGGAGGCGGTAAGACTTACGAGGCTGTGGCTTATCACATCATCCCGGCTATCAAGGAAGGGCGTAAAGTTATTACCAACATTACGCTTAATGTTGATTGGTTCGTAAAGATATTCGGTGAGGATGCGCGCGACCTAATAAAGATAGTTGATGGTCGATTGACGGATTTTGGCTCTACAAGTCGGCCTTTTAGTCAGATTGAAGATTACTCCGATGAGTGGCGAAATGAGAAAGGACAGGGGCCTTTGTACATTGTTGATGAGGCTCATATGAGCTTGCCATCTCG
>NZ_JAWPOP010000416.1:0-729 GCF_033344345.1 Vibrio sp. 1978 | reverse complement strand
AGAACATTGATGCTTTAACGAAAGCGCAAACTCAACAAGCAGAGCAACCGAATGATACTGCACCAGATCAAAGTGGCGAATCGCAGTCTGCAGGCTCAGATTGGAGTATCAACCTGGCTGGTGTTACGGTTTCTAATGGCTCACTAGAAATTCAAGATAAGCAAGCCGGCAATTACACCAAGCTGTATGATGTATCGTTGAACCTTTCTGAATTTGCTTTTGACAGCTGGACGACAGCTGACTTTGGTGTGAAAGGTGAAATGAATGACCAGAAGTTTACAGCAGAAGGTAAGGCAGACTTTAAACTGGCGAAAGGTCTTGCCAGTTATGCGTTGAAGAACATCAATGTTGATGCGACGTACACTGATCCAAACAACACTATTGAATCGGCAAAAATTGGCTTAGATACGTTTGAATTCGATAAAGTAAACAATCTTAGCTACGCGCTTCAAGGCAGTGCGGCTGGTATGAAGCTGGACATGCAAGGCGGTGGGCAGCTTACGGTTGACCAAGCGATTAGCAAAGTGTTGTTGAATAAGCTTACGCTGAAATCAAGCTTTGAAGGTGATGCTTTGCCACAATCACCAATGAAAGTTGATATGGTCTCTGACCTCTCATTTGACCTAAACAAAAGCCACCTTAGCTTTATTCTAGAGAAGTTAACCGCAAACGCGATTGCATTGGATGGTAAAGCCGATGTGACATTGGGAGACATTCCAAAAATACGTT
>NZ_JAWPOP010000415.1:0-730 GCF_033344345.1 Vibrio sp. 1978 | reverse complement strand
CCAAGAGCACGGCAGCAACTTGCTGGTGGATTACGTACAAGCGGAACTCAAAGACGGCTCACGCATCGTGGTTGAAACCGAACACTGGCTGGCGGTGGTGCCTTACTGGGCTGCTTGGCCGTTCGAAACCATGTTGTTGCCGAAAACGCACATTCGTCGCATGAGCGAACTCAGCGATGAGCAACGAGACGATTTAGCGCGAGCGATCAAGAAGCTGACCAGCCGTTACGACAATTTATTCCAATGCTCTTTCCCTTACTCGATGGGCTGGCACTACGCGCCGTTTTTTGACGAAGGCACAGACATCGACCATTGGCAGCTTCATGCACTTTTTTATCCGCCACTACTGCGCAGTGCCACGGTTCGTAAGTTCATGGTGGGCTACGAAATGCTGGCAGAAAGCCAACGTGACCTCACCGCAGAGCAAGCGGCGCAGCGTCTGCGTGATGTAAGTGATGTCCACTACAAAGAATGCTAAGTCTTTAAATTGGACTGATTACGAATAACGGGATAGCGCGACTTTACAGATAGAAAGTTAGGCTCAACGCGCTATCCCACACAAATTACTATTTTAAGAGAACGTCCCTATGTCTGAACTTATCCAAAATGTGAAAGCGTCATTTGAGCAAGTGTTGGGCTACGCACCTAGCCATATTATTCAAGCGCCTGGTCGTGTGAACTTGATTGGTGAGCACACCGATTACAACGATGGTTTTGTCCTACCGTGTGC
>NZ_JAWPOP010000414.1:0-730 GCF_033344345.1 Vibrio sp. 1978 | reverse complement strand
TGGTGAATTTCATTGGAAGCTAGAAGTTGTCAATGCTAAGGCGAAAGTGGCGGATCAAGTGTTCGAGCAAGTCATGAGTGTTGAAGGCGGCATCATCCCATTCTTATTGCTATGCGTTCTCGTTGGGTACTATTTACTTAACCGATACATTGTCGAACCTATCGTACGAATCGCTACAAAAATTGATGATTCCAAAACGGGCGGGATCATTGATATCGATTACGGAAGTGAGGACGAAATCGGCCATCTCATTACCAAATTCAACGAGAAGACCATTTACCTCGAACAAGAGAGAGTAAAAGCTCAAGCGTCGACAAATGCCAAAACTGCTTTTCTTGCCACTTTGTCGCATGAAATCCGTACGCCGATGAATGGGGTACTCGGCACCGCCCAAATCCTGCTCAAAACGCCGTTAACGGACGAACAAAGAAAACACCTCAGTACATTATACGATTCTGGTGATCACATGATGACGCTACTGAACGAGATTCTTGATTACTCCAAGATAGAGCAGGGACATGTAGAGTTTTCGAACTCGCCATTTCCCATAGAATCGATCATCGGCAGTATAAAAAGCGTTTATCATACCTTGTGTGCAGAGAAAGGATTGCAGTTTAAGGTGACGTCGTTAGTTCCTGTGGGACGCTGGTATGACAACGACAAAGCGCGCCTTCGTCAAGTGTTGTTTAATTTACTCAATAACGCCGTGAAGTTTACTGACAGAGGCATT
>NZ_JAWPOP010000413.1:0-730 GCF_033344345.1 Vibrio sp. 1978 | reverse complement strand
CGGCTTAGTTCTGATGAATGTGATGGGCTGAACAGAACATCGTGAATAAAAATGGCTCCAATCGGGAGCCATTTTTTATGTCTGCATATTATGAGCAGAAGCGTCCAAGTTTTGCAGGTTGCGTCATCTTGATTTCGTCGTCTAACGAGCGGTAGACAATCGTATTCCAGATTTCGCCATTATCCATTTCAAATTCAATCGCGTAATTCATGCCGCTTACCACCTGAGTGCGAACACTGAGGATTTGCTTTAACTTAGCGGAAGTGTTCATTTGCGCGAGTACCACATCAAGCAATGGTTGCGCTTCATCGGTCATGTCACTTTGTGACCATCCGCCGGGCAGTTTTTCTAAGTTACAGATTGGGTTCGCTTCCGGTTGCGATTGGGCAGGTGCCACGGTCTCTTCCTTTTGATTACATCCAGCTAAAGCCACTACACATACGAGTGACGCCAATAATGTTTTCTTCATAACAAGACCTTTCTTTGTAATGTGCTCAGTATCCTAGGGGGTTCTGTGAATTATATCTGTTTCATATTCAAGAAAGTGTTGGTCACATATCGCTTTGTTTCAATTGATTCTGTTCAGCAGTATTTATCGGTTAAATACAATTAACAGGTCATTGTTGGGTTAAAAATAAGCAAAAACAGATTGTTAACTATTTAATTGAGTGAAAATTGCCCTATGCTATAAACGATAAGCGATCCAAGGTAGGAAAGGATATGAGAGAAA
>NZ_JAWPOP010000412.1:0-734 GCF_033344345.1 Vibrio sp. 1978 | reverse complement strand
CGCGCGAAAATGCACTTCTTGCCAATAACGTCTTGCTGATTGCTGCACTTGTGGTTGTCTTAGTTGGTACGTTGTTGCCATTGGTTCACAAGCAGCTCGGTTTGGGCTCGGTTTCTATCGGTGCCCCATTCTTCGATATGCTATTTGCATGGCTGATGATGCCGTTTGCCTTCTTGCTAGGTATCGGTCCTCTTATCCGTTGGAAGCGTGACCAGTTATCTTCGATTGTGAAGCCTATGCTTGTGTCGGGCACTGTGTCTCTGGCGTTGGCGGCGGTTTGTGTATTCCTATTTGCTGATTTCTTCTCAGTGATGGCGTACATCGGCTGGGTTATGTCGATTTGGATCGTGGCAATGCATGCGTTCGAATTGCATGAGCGTGCGACGCACCGTCACAGTTTTGCTGAAGGTGTTCGTAAGCTTCAACGTAGCCACTGGGCGATGATGTTTGGTCATATCGGTCTTGCTGTGACGATCATTGGTATCGCTATGGTACAAAACTACAGCATTGAGCGTGATGTGCGTTTAGCGCCAGGTGAACACTTCCAAATCGAAGGTTATGATTTCTACTTCTCGGGTCTTCGTGATAAAGACGGTCCGAACTACGATGGTTACATCGCTGATTTCGAAATCACACACGATGGTAAGTACATCAATACACTTCATGCCGAGAAGCGTTTCTACCGCACCGCTAAGTCGATGATGACAGAAGCAGCCATTGACCGTGGCATCACT
>NZ_JAWPOP010000411.1:0-735 GCF_033344345.1 Vibrio sp. 1978 | reverse complement strand
ATGTTGGCATTGTGCGCGTTAGCAAACGTCATCGAGTTCGCGGCTTCTTCATCGCTGTTCACGGCACTTACGTTGTCGCGAGCGGTATGCGCTTGCTTGCTCATTGCCAGTTTTGCTTGGTAATCCGCATCAGCCTGACGCGCTTTGATCGCCGTTTGGCCAACCATTGAGGTAAAGGCATCGTTCAAGCTCACTGAGCCGTAGCCCGTTACCGCAACCGGTTTGTTACTCAAATCAATCAGAGATTTAAGAACATTCGCGTTACCCGGCGTACCATCGCTTGAAAACGCTAATTCTTCCGCGCTCAAATCTGTGATGGTTAAACTTGCCGCTGGGTTATCAGGGTCGTAGTTAAACAGTGGTTTGCCAGCATTGCCTTTCAAGTCTTTACCTGTAGCAAGTACCGCGTTGTACTCATCTGCCAGAGCTTTTGCCATGTCATCAAGCGCCACTTGGTTTGGCTTTAGAACGTCGGTTTGGTAATCGTTGATGGCACCCAACTTACCCCCGACCGAATCGCCAATAGCGAAGCTTTGATTAGCAAAATTCACGTGCAGATCCGCAAGATACGGATCGCTTGGATCAGGAATCGCAGACAATTGACCAAAGTCCGAGCCCATGACTAACGGCTGACCAGAAACCAACGTCACCTGCATGCTGCCATCCGGTTGATCGGTTGTTTTCACTTCGATCACTTGTGACAGCTCACCGATCAGCTTTTCACGCGTGTCCATA
>NZ_JAWPOP010000410.1:0-736 GCF_033344345.1 Vibrio sp. 1978 | reverse complement strand
TGAACAGACACTGAATCATACGCCAGCTGCTTTAAATTCAAGCATATACGCACTCGATATGCCGCCGAAGATCGCCAATATCCATAAAGAATGATGTCATCGCCCATGGCTTGTCCCTATTTTGCTGTTTAATGTTTCAAGTATTGACTAACTTGCTGATCAATAGCACCAAAAATAGTATTACCTTCAACATCAAACATCTCAAGTTTGATCGAATCACCAAACGACATAAAGTTTGTCGTTGGCTTGCCATCACGAATGGTTTCGATCATGCGGACTTCCGCGATACATGAATAACCAACGCCACCTTCCTCAATCGAAGTGCCATGGTCAGTGCCTTGCTTGTTGGACACCGTGCCAGAACCGATGATTGCGCCAGCCGATAGTGGGCGCGTTTTTGTGGCATGAACGATTAAGTCTGCAAAGTCAAAAGTCATATCAACGCCAGCGTTAGGGCGACCAAACGGCTTGTGGTTGTAGGTGGAAACCAATGGTAAATGAACTTTGTTTTCATACCATGCATCGCCCAATTCATCAGGGGTAACCGCTACAGGAGAAAACGCCGAAGACGGTTTAGATTGGAAGAAACCAAACCCTTTTGCGAGCTCCGCAGGAATCAAACCACGCAGCGAGACGTCGTTCACCAACATAATGAGACGAATAGATTCTTGTACCTCAGCAATGCTTGCGCCCATTGGCACATCGCCAGTTACAACAGCAACTTCGCCTTCAAAAT
>NZ_JAWPOP010000409.1:0-736 GCF_033344345.1 Vibrio sp. 1978 | reverse complement strand
ACGCTCGTCCTTCTATTTCTGTGGGGGGCTGGTTTTACTCTGTTTACGGGGATTTCTTGGCTGAACATCGTCGAATGGCTTGGTGATCGCTCGTTAGCGGTATTGGCTGCCATCGCGAATAAGTTCAGAGGTTCAGAACAAGAGACGCTAGAGCCTCAGCTTGATGAGTTTGTTGAGGATAAAGTATCAACAAAACACGTTGAAGACGATCAACAAGACGACGAGACGCTTCCTCACTTAACGGCTTACGAAGTTGAAGAACCAAAAGAGAAAGCGGCAGTACACGAATATCCTATATATATGCCGCAAGCCAAATCAGAAACGTCTGCGGTAAAACCGACGCCAGAGCCCCAAACTCAACGAGTTGCGGCAGTAAATGCGACGCCAACGTATGTTGAACCAGAACCACAACTTAAAGCGGTCAGCACAGATAACGTGGATCCAATGGTTGAGCGTACCAAGCAGCTGAATGTAACCATCGAAGAGTTGGAAGCTGCAGCGCAGCAAGCAGATGATTGGGCGTCAGAAGAACAAACAAGCCAATCTTATGCGGATACAAACGCAGTCTATCAAGAACAGGTGCAAGCCAAGCATGAAGAGGTTGTTGAACACGATACGCCTCAACGAGAATCAAGCTATGAAGAGTATGAACAGTTTGCTGCTCAGCAAGAACAGCAACTCCATGTGGAACCAACGCCACACGAAGAGCCTGTTATTGACACTCGTGCGCTTGATG
>NZ_JAWPOP010000408.1:0-736 GCF_033344345.1 Vibrio sp. 1978 | reverse complement strand
ACTTCAAAAGATGCAGAACCCGATACTGTCTTAGGATCGGATACACCATTTGTTGTGCCATCGTCCGTAATATCGTAAGTCAGCTCTACAGGGCCGTTGTAACCCGGCGCTGGCGTAAATTCCCAATTCCCTGTGGCTGAGTTAAACGCCAAAGAGCCGGAACTAGGGTCCACAAGTTGAACGTTACTCACCGTCAAGTTGTCGTTTTCCACATCAGTGGCATTCACAAGCAAATCTGATGCAGAAATTGCAAATACACCACTGTCTTCACCAATACTGGTCAAGGTAACTGGCGACGTTTCAGGCGCATCGTTCACGGCTGTAACATCAATCACAAAACTGCTGCTGTTGGTGTTTAAAGTGTCATCAACACCACTAATAACAATGCCTTCGTTACCTTGGTCATCGACTGTAATGTTCACAGTAACATCGCCGAAGAAGTTGAGATCAGGGTTGAACTCAATCAATCCTTCTGCAATGGCGGCGTTGAGATCTGCGACTGAACCTTTTAGCTCAACCGCTCCTGTACCGTCACCCTGAACCGTCAAACCATATTTCGAGATAACGTTAGCGTTCAATGCGAGATACCCGCTATCTACCGCTACATTAAGAACATACTCTGCATTCGGATTATCAAGTACCGCATCGACATCAGAGATACCGAAGCTATTTAGCAATAAGGCGTTGTCTTCAGGTGTTTCCACATCGACAACATTAACGAAGTCAGGTCTGTCGT
>NZ_JAWPOP010000040.1:0-22937 GCF_033344345.1 Vibrio sp. 1978 | reverse complement strand
GTCTACGTTTCGCGATCCGTGAAGGTGGCCGTACAGTAGGTGCTGGTGTTGTTGCTAAGATCTTCGACTAATTCATAACGAATTAAACGAAATCTTGCACTGTTCTTCTTTTTGAAGAAAGCGCATCGAAAAGGGAAGCTTAGGCTTCCCTTTTTCATTTCTAGATTACATTTAGTTATAAGTGTTGAAATAAAAGACGTCACTTTTTCGATTTAAAAACAGAGTTTTACCGGCTTTGTTTCTTAACGCTTTTACTCACCCCTCTTAACCCTTTGATCTTTTCCTGCAGCGGTAAAATCTTTATAACCAAATATTCTGAGCGGACACCATAATGCGACTGGTAACAAGAACTATTCTTGTTTATATTGTTTGTCACAGATTAGTTTTATAGGTTTTTTGAGTATGTACGTTTGTCTTTGCCATGGTGTCTCCGACAAAAAAATTAGGAAGTTGGCGATAGATGAAGGCGTAACAGATATTAAAGGAATCAAAAAGTGCACGGCATTGGGCAGCCAATGTGGTAAGTGCATCAGACAGGCCAAGGAAATTTTAGCGGAAACTAGTTACACGGAATTTAAACAAGCCAGCTAATTGCTGTAAGTATGCAGTAATTATTTGCCTTACATTTTGACACCTTCTCATTTGCTTCTACATTTAAATGAAGCCAAAGAGGAGGGTTTTGTCATGAAAGGCGATCCAATCATCATTCAACATCTCAATAAAGTGCTCGGTAACGAGCTCGTCGCTATTAATCAGTATTTTCTTCACGCCCGAATGTATAAAGACTGGGGCTTAAAGCACCTAGCAGACAAGGAATATCACGAATCTATCGATGAGATGAAGCATGCCGATCATCTAATTGAGCGTATTTTGTTCCTTGAAGGCCTACCGAACCTACAAGATTTAGGTAAGTTGATGATTGGTGAAGATACCAAGGAAATGCTCGAGTGTGACTTAAAGCTTGAAATGGCGGCTATTCCAGATTTAAAAGATGCGATTGCCTACGCTGAAGACATTCGAGATTATGTGTCTCGAGATCTCTTCCAAGATATTCTTGAAGATGAAGAAGAACATGTTGATTGGCTAGAGACGCAACTTGGCTTGATTGAAATGTCTGGTATTGAGAATTATCTCCAAGCGCAATACGTGGACGAAGAGTAACGATACTTTCTGAGTTTGCATACTCCAATAATAGTAAGAAGAAAGAGCACCTGACTCGAAAATCAGGTGCTTAACCCCGTTATCTGGTCTAATCTCTTTTATTATCGGCTTTTTAAGGATATTGCTCGCAATCTTGCCTATGAAGTTTGATTTCTATCCGATAGAATTTATGCCCCCTTACCTAAAAATAAAAAAGAGAAACGTCCATGTCTGAAGACAACCACCAAGCAGCCACTCCAGAAGAAGAACATCGCCAAAAAGCATTGGATTACCATGCTTATCCAACTCCAGGAAAGATTGCTGTCGAACTTACAAAGCCTGCGGAAACGGCGGGTGATCTTGCCCTTGCTTACAGCCCTGGTGTTGCAGAGCCAGTGCGTGAAATCGCACAAAACCCGGATAACGTGTACAAGTACACTGCAAAAGGGAACATGGTTGCTGTTATTTCTAACGGTACCGCTATTCTAGGTCTAGGTAACCTAGGTCCACTTGCATCTAAGCCAGTGATGGAAGGTAAAGCGTTACTGTTTAAGCGTTTCGCAGGTCTTGACTCTATTGATATTGAAGTTAAGCACCGCACGATCGATGAATTTGTTGATACTGTTGCGAGCATTGCAGACACTTTTGGCGGTATCAACCTTGAAGATATTAAAGCACCAGACTGTTTTGAGATTGAAAAGCGTCTGATTGAGCGTTGTGATGTACCAGTATTCCACGATGATCAACATGGTACTGCTATTGTAACGGCAGCGGGTATGCTGAATGCAATCGAACTTCAAGGTAAGAAACTTGAAGATTCAACAATTGTTTGTCTTGGCGCTGGCGCTGCCGCTGTAGCGTGTATGGAGCTTCTGATCAAATGCGGTGCAATGCGCGAAAAAATCTACATGCTAGATCGCAAAGGTGTGATTCACACTCGTCGTGATGACCTTAATGAATATAAGCAGTTATTTGCGAACAATACAGATAAGCGCACACTAGAAGACGTAATTGAAGGTGCAGATCTGTTCCTAGGTGTATCTGGTCCAAACCTGTTGCCAGCGGAAGCGTTGAAGTTGATGGCTGATAAGCCAATCGTATTCGCATGTTCTAACCCGGATCCTGAAATCAAGCCGGAACTTGCTCACGCAGTTCGTGATGACTTGATCATGGGTACTGGCCGTAGTGATTATCCTAACCAAGTTAACAACGTATTGTGTTTCCCATTCATTTTCCGTGGTGCTCTTGATGTGCGTGCAAGTGAAATCAATGATGAAATGAAACTTGCAGCCGTTGAGGCGATTCGCGAGCTAGCAAAAGAGCCTGTACCTGAAGCCGTATTGAAGGCTGCCGGTGTTGATAAGCTAGAGTTTGGTGCGGACTATATTATTCCAAAACCAATGGATTCACGTTTGCTACCACGTGTTGCAAAAGCGGTTGCTCAGGCGGCGGTTAATTCAGGTGTAGCTCGTATCGAGATGCCTGAAAACTACATGGCAGAGTAATATATCTTTCAGATGTGATACACAAAAATGGGACGCTATTGCGTCCCATTTTTTATGTCATTCATTTGGCTCGAGGCAAGAGTTATTACCTGAAACCTCTTATCAGGCTTTTTTATTCTTCGTCGAATGACTCAAATTCGATGCCCATTTCCGTCATCAGCGCTTTTACTTCTGTTGGAATATCATCAGGACGGTCTTTACGAAGGTCTTCATCTGTCGGAAGTGGCTGACCTGTGTACGCGTGCAAAAATGCCTCGCATAGCAATTCACTATTGGTTGCATGGCGTAAGTTATTGATCTGACGGCGAGTACGCTCATCAGTTAGCACCTTTAAAACTTTTAGCGGGATAGAGACGGTAATTTTTTTTACTTGTTCGCTTTTTTTGCCGTGCTCTGCATATGGGCTAATGTATTCGCCATTCCAGTCAGCCATTGCACACCTTCATTTATGTAATCGGTTAAAAATAATTTAGGTGCTGATTTTAGCTGCATTTACCGCCATAAGCAAAGACATATAGACGTCTAGAAGTGTTGACGTCTCATTTTTTGACGAGTAAAGTGAACATAACAGCAAAGGAAGCGTGTTGATCACTTTATGTTACTCATTAGATATAGCGCATTCCTATTTAGAAGTCATTACCCGTGAAAGGATACACCCATGAGCACTCGCAAACCTGCGACCATTGCAGTACGCACTGGTATTGAATCAGACAGCCAATATCATGCTGTCGTTCCACCTATTTATCTTTCCACTAACTATGGTTTTCCTGCTTTTGGTGAAGTGCCCAAGTATGATTACACACGATCTGGTAATCCAAACCGCGGACTGTTGGAAAGTGCGCTATCTGAACTTGAGTCTGGAAAAGGAGCGGTTGTTACTAACTGCGGTACGTCGGCATTAAATTTATGGGTTTCCGCTTTTCTCGGCCCAGATGATCTCATTATTGCTCCTCACGATTGTTATGGTGGTACCTATCGTCTTTTTAATACCCGAGCTAACAAAGGCGATTTTAAGGTTCAGTTTGTCGATCAATCAGACGAACAGGCTTTAGATGCTGCATTGGCACAAAAACCAAAACTCATTTTGCTAGAAACTCCGTCAAACCCTCTGGTTCGCGTAGTGGATATTGCAGCTACTTGTGAAAAAGCGAAACAAGTCGGCGCGTTAGTTGCGGTGGACAATACCTTTTTGACACCCGTGTACCAAAAACCTTTAGAGCTAGGTGCGGATTTTGTTATCCACTCCACAACAAAGTACATCAACGGTCATTCGGACGTAATTGGTGGGGTAATCATCACCAACACAGAAGCGCATGCAGAAGAGCTTGCATGGTGGGGCAATTGTATTGGTGCAACGGGCACACCTTTCGATAGTTACATGACACTGCGAGGTATTCGTACGCTTGGTGCTCGTATGAAAGTACATGAAGAGAGCTCACAGCAGGTACTGGCTTACCTACAGAAACAAGCGTTAGTTAAAACTATCTATCATCCAAGCCTGCCGGAACATCCAGGTCATGACATCGCTAAAAAGCAGCAAACGGGCTTTGGCTCTATGTTGAGTTTTGAGTTTGCTGGTTCGTTTGAGCAGTTAAAGGTGTTTGTGAAAGAGCTCCAACTGTTTTCATTAGCTGAATCATTAGGTGGTGTAGAAAGTTTGATTTGCCACCCAGCATCCATGACGCACCGTGCAATGGGTGAGGAGGCGCTGGCGGAGGCTGGGGTCTCTCATCAACTATTGCGTTTGTCTGTCGGTTTGGAAGATGCACAAGACCTCATCACAGATTTAGAACAAGCGTTCGCTAAAGCTACCCAGTAATAGGAGACGATAACAATGACTGTACAACGTCAGCTGCATAAGTTTGGTGGCAGTAGCTTAGCAAACCCAGAATGCTACTTACGCGTTGTGGGTATTCTCAAGGAGTATTCGACAGAAAATGATCTTGTGGTCGTCTCAGCCGCAGGAAAAACCACTAACCGCTTGATTGAGTTTTTGGAAGGGTTAAATAAAGATGGCCGAATTGCGCATGAAGCGCTTCAAAGCTTAAGACAGTTTCAAACTGAGCTAATAGAAAGCTTGTTGGAGAGTGAAGCAAAAGAAGAGCTGTTAGCTTTATTACATGATGAGTTCAGTACTCTCTCGGAGCTGACTGCACCACTCACTAATGCGCAAAAAGCCGCGGTACTGGGGCACGGAGAAGTATGGTCTGCTCGCCTATTGGCCGCGTTATTATCTCAACGTTCTATCCCTGCGGTTGCACAAGATGCACGAGCGTTTTTACGTGCAGAAGCGGGAACTCAACCAGAGGTTGATCGCGCTCGTTCACACCCTTTAATTAAAGAGATCCTCGCGCAGCATAACCATAAACGTGTGGTAATTACTGGCTTTATGGCTCAGAACGAGGCAGGAGAAACCATCCTACTTGGTCGTAACGGCTCTGACTATTCTGCAACGGTCATAGGCGCGCTTGCTGAAGTCAGTACTGTCACGATTTGGAGTGATGTTGCTGGTGTCTATAGTGCTGATCCACGTTTGGTGTCTGACGCTTGTTTATTACCGTTACTTCGATTGGATGAAGCCAGTGAACTTGCTCGCTTAGCTGCCCCAGTGCTACACAGTCGTACGCTTCAGCCTGTGGCGCAAAGTACCATGGACCTTAATCTCAAGTGTAGCTATCTGCCAGAGTCGGGTTCTACTCGTATTGAGCGTGTATTGGCATCTGGTCGTGGCGCTAAAATTATTACTTCATTGGATGATGTTTTATTGGTGCAGTTGTCTTTCATGCATGGGCACGACTTCGAAAAAACACAGAGTGATGTATTACAAGCGTTGCAGCGCGCGCAATTAGAGCCATTGGCATTTGAAGCTCAATCCGATCAGCATACGCTACGCTTGGCTTACACCGCAGAAATCGCCGGTGGTGCATTGAAACACTTGCAAGAGCTTGCGGTAGAGGCAGAAATTAAGCTAAAAGAAGGTTACTCGCTCTTAGCTGCGGTAGGTGCAGGCGTTACGAAAAACGCCAATCATTGCTTTGGCTTTTATCAGAAGCTAAAGCACTCTCCGGTAGAATTTATCTCTGAAACAGACTCAGGGCTGAGCCTAGTCGCTGTTTTGCGCCGTACTGATACCGAGGCGTTGGTTCAAACGATTCATAGCCAGTTGTTCCAAGCGCAAAAACGCGTGGCAGTGGCTTTATGTGGCAAGGGTAATATTGGTTCTAGTTGGTTAAATTTATTTGCGACGCAAAAAAGTGAGCTCGAAAAACGTCATGGTATGAGCTTTGATCTTGTCGCGGTTGTGGATAGCCAAACCTATTGGTTCGATGAGCAAGGTATTGAGGCGGTGAGTGTTGCTGAACGATTTGATGATGAAAGCATAGCAAACAATGGGGATTGGCTGGCACGTTTGGGAGCGCTTAAAAGCTACGATGAAGCCGTCGTGCTTGATGTTACCGCGAGTAAAGATTTGGCTCAGCGCTACGTAGAAATCGCACAGCAAGGCATTCATTTGATTTCCGCCAACAAAGTGGCCGGTTCCGCAGATAGTCAGTACTACCATCAGGTTCAAGATGCATTCGCTAAAATTGGTCGTCATTGGCTATACAACGCAACGGTTGGTGCTGGGTTACCGATAAACCATACCGTGCGAGATCTTCGTGAAAGTGGGGATGAAATCGTCGCTCTATCGGGTATTTTCTCGGGGACGCTATCATGGCTGTTCCAACAGTTTGATGGTTCTGTGCCATTTAATGATTTAGTCGATCTTGCTTGGCAGCAAGGGTTAACCGAACCTGACCCTCGTTCTGATTTAGATGGCTCCGATGTAATGCGTAAGTTAGTCATCTTGGCTCGAGAATCGGGCCTAGATATAGAACCAGACAGCGTTAAAGTTGAGTCTTTGGTGCCAGAAGAATTAAGAGAACTGAGCTTAGATGATTTCTTCGATAATGGAGCGTTGTTGAGTGAAATACTTCAAGAGCGTCTGACAAAAGCACAGAGAAACGATCAAGTGCTTCGCTATGTGGCGCGTTTAGAAAAAAATGGTAAAGCAACGGTGGGAGTCGAAGCGTTATCTCGTGAGCACGCGCTCGCCAACTTATTGCCATGCGATAACATTTTTGCCATAGAGAGCAAGTGGTACAAAGATAACCCTCTGGTCATTCGAGGACCAGGCGCAGGCAGAGAAGTGACAGCCGGCGCTATTCAATCCGACCTCAACCGATTGGCTGGTTTATTTTAAAGTTGCGATTGACCTAAAAACCCTGGAATTAATCCAGGGTTTTTTATTCCCCTATCAGTGCCATACTGAAGTCATAACCCGTGCAAAATGGCGAGATGATGCTCAAGTAGAAACTTGAACTATCTTCATTATTAACTTGAGAAAAATTCATAATTACAAGGTTGACATTAAATCGTATTCAATACATTCTGTAGACATATAGACGTCTAAACGTCGATTTTAAGGGTTTGTTTTCGTGGCGGAGTGCCGCAGGGAGAGTAAGATGGGATATACGCACGCAGGCCATATCGACGCCTTGAACCAGAATATTGCTGAGTTATCAGATAACATCAATGTATCGTTTGAGTTTTTTCCGCCAAGCAGCGCTAAGATGGAAGAAACACTTTGGAATTCAGTGCACCGTCTTAAAACGCTTCAACCTAAATTTGTTTCTGTGACTTACGGTGCGAACTCCGGCGAGCGTGACAGAACACACTCCATCATTAAAGAAATTAAAGCAACAACCGGATTGGTTGCCGCTCCCCATCTCACTTGTATTGATGCGACTCGTGAAGAGTTGATTAATATTGCCGATGATTATTGGAACAATGGTATTGAAAATATCGTCGCTTTGCGTGGTGATATTCCTCCAGGTGGCGGTGCGCCTGATATGTATGCCTCGGATTTGGTTGAGCTGCTGAAATCACGCCACGATTTCGATATCTCCGTTGCAGCATTCCCTGAGGTTCACCCTGAAGCTAAAAGCGCACAGTCTGACTTATTGAACCTAAAACGTAAGGTAGATGCAGGTGCAAACCGTGCTATTACTCAGTTCTTTTTTGACGTTGAGTCTTACCTGCGATTCCGTGACCGTTGTGTAGCGGCAGGAATTGACGTAGAAATTGTGCCAGGAATTTTGCCTGTATCGAACTTTAAGCAAGCGTCTCGCTTTGCGGCACAGAACAACGTGAAAGTACCAGGATGGATGAGCAAACAATTCGATGGCTTGGATGATGATCCGGTGACTCGCCAGCTTGTAGGAGCTAGCCAAGCTATTGATATGGTGCGTGTACTGAGTCGTGAAGGAGTTAAGGATTTTCACTTCTACACACTAAACCGTGCAGAGATGACTTACGCGTTATGCCATACGTTGGGTGTTCGTCCTCGCGCAGTAGTCGGTGCGTAAATCTGGTTTCAAAAAGATAAAAGGCTTGCCAAGTGGCAAGCCTTTTTCGTTTTATCAAAGCAAAAGGAGTTTAACCAATCACTTCAAGTTCAGTTAGAACTTCTTCTGCCCAAGTGATCCAAGTTTCACGTAACAGAAGGTTACGGCGAAGCGTTAGACGTTCTAGGCGAGCTTGTTTATCTAAAGTTGACGGCGTTGCGTAGTAAGCCGCTTCAATTTCTTTGTAGTGAGAAACCAGTTTGCGAGACTCTTCAACTAGCTCGGCGAGTTGGTCACGGAATGGAGCCGCAGGTTGAACGGCACATGCCATCAATTTCGCTGAAAACTCATCACGAACTGTTGGGTGTGCAGTTGGTTGATCAAACCACTCTCCTAAAGCGCTGCGACCAGCGTCTGTAATGGAGTAAACCTTGCGGTCTGGTTTGCCTTCTTGGGGTTCTAATACGCAAGTAACCAGTTCTTTCTCAGCCATTTTGTTGAGTTCACGGTACACCTGTTGGTGGCTTGCTTTCCAGAAGTAACCGATGCTAGCAGAGAATTCTTTAGTGATATCGTAACCGGTTGCGTCGCGAGTGCTAAGAACAGTTAAGATTACGTGTGGTAATGACATGTCTTCAATCCAAATGGTCAATAAACTTGTAAACAAGCTACTTATACTTTCAGCTGCGCTCTTACTGGCACTTGAGTTTTTTAATGTATAAGTAGCACCAACAATGTTGGTCCTGTCACCTTAAAGCCGTTTATCACCTAGAGAGATGGGGAGTCCCATCAAGGCTGGAGCAGGTATGATTGGATTTATGAGCTCTCAGCAGGCAAGTAGTATATAAATAATAAGCATGAAGTGGAATAGTAGGACAAAATTACCCTAAAAAACTAACATAATAATCAATAGTGTTAACTTGTGGTTTTTTGTTCTTTTATTTTGGTGTTTTTTGGGTCTATTATGGTTTATTTGACTGCTTTTGTTTTGGTGAGATTATCCTGTGATAAAAAAAAGCTGAGCATTTGCCCAGCTTTTTATTAAAAATGAAATGATTAGCCTGTGTTACGCATACCAGCAGCAATACCAGCAATCGTCACCATCAACGCTTCTTCCAAGTTTGCAGAAGCTTCTTCGGTTTGACGCGTGCGGTATAGTAGCTCTGCTTGTAGCATATTCAATGGCTCAACGTAGATATTGCGTAAGCGAATCGACTCGAGTCCCCAAGGGTCATGCTGCATCAAGTTTTCGTTGTTCTCTACATTCAGTACCGCTTTGATGTCTTCTTGAAGCTGAGCACGAAGTTTTTCACCGAGTGGACGGAGCGACTCATCCACCAATCGCTCATCGTAGTAGCGAGAGATATCAATATTACACTTCGAGTACACCATCTCTAGCATGCCGAGACGAGTAGAGAAAAACGGCCATTCGCGGCACATCTCTTCGAGCAATGCTTGGTGGCCTTTATCGATCGAGTATTGAATCGCTTCACCTGCGCCTAGCCATGCAGGAAGTACCAAACGGTTTTGACTCCATGAGAAGATCCACGGGATTGCACGTAAGCTCTCTACTCCGCCCTTAGGGTTTCGTTTTGCAGGACGAGAACCAAGTGGCAACTTGCCGAGTTCGAGTTCTGGTGTTGCTTGGCGGAAGTAAGGCACGAAATCTGGCTCGCCACGAACCACATTTCGGTAAGACTCACAGCTTACTTCTGATAGCACTTCCATCAAGTCGCGCCATTCTTGTTTTGGCTCTGGTGGCGGTAACAAGTTGGCTTCCAGAATCGCACTTGCATATAGGTTAAAGCTGTTTACTGCGACATCTGGGAGTCCCAGTTTAAAGCGGATCATCTCGCCTTGCTCTGTTACACGTAAACCGCCTTTCAAGCTTTTTGGTGGTTGCGACAAAAGCGCAGCATGCGCAGGCGCACCACCGCGACCGACTGTGCCCCCACGACCATGGAATAGAGTTAGCTCAACGCCTTCTTCTTCAGCCACTTTAACTAACGATTCCATCGCATGATACTGAGCCCAACCTGCAGACATAACACCTGCATCTTTCGCTGAGTCAGAGTAACCAATCATGACCATCTGGTGGTTTTGGATAAAACCACGGTAAAGGTCAATCCCCATAAGCTGCTTGATGACCGATTCTGCGTTGTTCAAATCGTCTAGCGTTTCGAACAGAGGACACACATCCATGCGGTAAGGGCAACCAGCTTCTTGTAGCAGTAGATGAACGGCTAGTACGTCAGAGGCGGTACGTGCCATTGAAATAACGTAAGCGCCAAACGCTTCACGCGGTTGTGCTGCAACAATCTTACAGGTATCCAAAACCTCTTTGACGGGTTCAGACGGTTCCCAATCACGAGGGAGAAGCGGACGTTTAGATGCCAGCTCGTTAGTTAGAAAAGCAATCTTATCTTGCTCACTCCATTGTTCGTAATCACCAATACCTAAGTAGCGAGTTAGTTCAGACAAGACGTCTGAGTGACGCGTGCTCTCTTGGCGGATATCAAGACGTACAAGATGGATACCAAATGCTTTTACGCGGCGTAGTGTATCCAGTAGTGAGCCGTTGGCTATTACACCCATGCCACATTCGTTTAGTGACTGGTAGCAGGCATACAGCGGTTCCCAAAGTTGCTCGACTTTTTGCAGTGGTGCTTTAACGGCCAGTTTTTGACCGTGGATCTTAGCATCGAGAATATCTTTGGTTTCATTGAGCAGAGTGCGTAATTGCTTCAGGATCGCACGGTATGGTTCGTGCTGATCTTCGCCAGCAAGTTCACGGACTTGATCGTTTGAAACTGTCATAGACAGCTCGCTGATCAACTCGTTGATGTCATTGAGATAAAGATCGGCGGCTTTCCAACGAGACAATAGTAAGACTTCACGCGTAACGTTGTGAGTAACAAACGGGTTACCGTCACGGTCACCGCCCATCCAAGAGGAGAAGTGCACTGGGCGAGCATCAATGGGTAAACCTTCTCCAAGGTAAGATTTTAGACGGTCATTCATCTCACGTAGGAAGTCCGGTACTGCTTCCCATAGCGAGTTTTCAACGACCGCAAAGCCCCACTTTGCTTCATCCAACGGAGTAGGGCGTTGTTGTCGAATCACGTCTGAATGCCAGCCTTGGGCAATCAGTTGCTCTAGGCGGCGTTCGGTTTTTCTGCGCTCTTTAGAAGAAAGATCGCTTAGCTCCAACTTTGATAAGCACTCGTTTATCTTGACCAGTTTGTTGATCATCGTACGGCGCGTAATTTCTGTTGGGTGAGCCGTCAATACCAATTCAATATTTAGATCACGAACCGCTTGGGCAGTGTCCAGTTTGCTCACATCGTTTTGTACCAGTTTAGAAAACAGCGAGTTAATCGCGTCTGGTTCACAAATGTGCTCTTCACAATGGCGTGAAATCGTGTGGTATTGCTCAGCGATATTGGTGAGGTTTAGAAATTGGTTAAACGCGCGAGTAACGGGCGTTAGCTGCTCATCAGGTAGATGTTTGATTTCTTCGATCAAGCTGTCCCTGTCTGCTTGATTCCCTGCTTGAGCTGATTTGGATAATTTACGAATGGTTTCCACTTTCTCGAAGATTTCTTCGCCATGGGCATCGCGAATGGTGTTACCCAATAAGTGGCCTAACATGCGCACATTACTTTTGAGTGCGGCGTATTTCTCGTTCATTGTCGTCCTGCCTCGTAAAAAAACTACATCCATTGTCCTTGTTAAGACTCCAATCTAGCGAAAAGCACCAGTTATAGTCAAATAAAGCAGACTAAGTTTGCAATTATTCCGCTGTCTCCTGATTTAGAGCAAATTTACGGCAGCCATAGAGTAAGAAGTGAAAATTAATTACAAAATAACAAGTTAAATAAGTGTTAAGACTAGCGCTAAATTGTGAAGATAAAAAGATGCAGCTCAATCGAGCTGCACAGACTTTCGAGCTTAAACGCGTATTAACAGCAGTACTTGACCATCGCCTTTGAAAGCACATCAATTGTGGGGTCGATAAAGTCGAAGGATAGAAACTCATCCGGTTGATGGGCTTGGTCGATTGACCCAGGGCCGAGCACCAAGGTTGGACACAACTGTTGTAGAAATGGTGCTTCAGTACAGTAGTTCACGGTTTCTGAACTGGTTTGGCAGATCTCTTCAACACCACCGATAAATGGGTGGTCATGTTGGCATTCGTAACTCGGAATAGGCTCATGCAATGGAATAATCTCCAGTCTCCCAGGCCATTTCGCTTCGACTTCTTTTAATGCTCCGCGCAACATGTTCTCTAAACCATCAAGGCTAATGCCGGGAAGAGGACGCACGTCGTAATGCAGCTCACAGCAACCACAAATACGGTTAGCGCTGTCACCACCGTGAATGTGTCCAAGATTTAGGGTAGGGCTTGGAATGGCAAAACCCGGATGGTGATATTCTTTAATCAATTTGTCACGCAGTTGCATCATGGCGAACATGACTTCATGCATGATCTCAATAGCGTTAACGCCAAGCGCTGGGTCCGATGAGTGACCGGACTTGCCTGTTACGCGAATGGCATTTGCCACATGCCCTTTATGACCTCGAATTGGTACAAGGCTGGTGGGTTCACCAATGATGCAGTAATCCGGCTTAAATGGGGCGTTTGCTGTGAAATGTCGCGCGCCCAACATGGTGGTCTCTTCGTCACAAGTGGCTAATACGTAAAGTGGTTTGCTCTGCTTGCTCCAATCGACTTTCTTCACTGCTTCATAAATAAAGGCGAAAAAGCCTTTCATGTCTGCTGTGCCTAAACCGTAGAAGCGGTTGTCTTTTTCCGTCAGTTTATGCGGATCAAAATTCCATCGCCCTTGATCGAATGGCACGGTATCACTATGGCCAGCAAGTAAAAGGCCACCTTCTCCCTCTCCCATACGTGCGATCATATTGTGCTTGCCTGGCTCGACTTCGATCACTTCAACGCTAAAACCCAGATCTTTAAACCAAGATGCGAGTTTTTCGATGACTTTTGCATTGCCCTGATCCCAGCTCGGATCCGTGGAGCTGATAGAAGAGGTGCTGATGAGTCCTTCATAGACCTCTAGAAAAGTTGGTAATTGCATGGATTCTTCAAATCTCCTGTTGACAGACAGACCACAAAAATGTAAAACAAATATTAAATCATATTTAATGAATAAAAAATCAAAATAAAGCAAAAATTAAATATGAATAGTCATTTGAGCCTTTAAGTATATGGATGTCACACAATGCTAAAAACCACGATTATTGGAGCCAGCGGTTACACCGGCGCAGAGTTAGCGTTAACGGTTAATAAACACCCACAACTCACGCTATCAGGTTTATACGTTTCCGCCAACAGTGTTGATGCGGGAAAGAGCATCGCGCAGCTACACGGTAAGCTAGCGGGCATCATTGATATGCCAGTTTTACCACTAACGGATCCACTGCAAATCGCTCAAGAATCGGACGTGGTGTTTTTGGCAACGGCTCACGAAGTCAGCCATGATTTAGCCCCAACTTTCTTGGAGGCAGGCTGTGAGGTATTCGATTTATCGGGTGCATTCCGTGTGAAAAGTGAAGGCTTTTACGACACTTTTTATGGCTTCGCACATCAACATAACAACTGGCTAGATAAAGCAGCATACGGCTTAGCAGAGTGGAACCAAGAATCAATAAAAACCACTCCTTTGATTGCAGTAGCAGGTTGCTACCCAACCGCTTCACAGCTTGCAATCAAACCTTTATTAGAACATGCGTTGCTCGATACCAACCAATGGCCAGTGATCAACGCAACCAGTGGTGTATCTGGTGCAGGGCGTAAAGCCTCCATGGTTAACAGCTTCTGTGAAGTGAGCTTGCAACCTTATGGTGTATTTAACCATCGTCACCAGCCAGAGATTGCTCAGCACTTGGGTTGCGATGTGATTTTTACTCCGCACCTCGGCAACTTTAAACGCGGCATTCTTGCCACTATCACCATGAAGCTTGCGCAAGGTGTGACAGAAGCACAAGTGGCACAGGCGTTTGAACAAGCTTATCAAGGCAAGCCTGCGGTGCGTCTTAAAGGCGACGGTATTCCACGTATTCAGGATGTCGAAAATACCCCTTTCTGTGATATCGGCTGGAAGGTACAAGGCGAACACATCATTGTGATTTCAGCTATCGACAACCTACTTAAAGGTGCATCGAGTCAAGCGATGCAATGTCTCAATATTCATTACGGTTACCCAGAACTGACAGCGTTGCTGTAGTCGTTGAAAGAGGGAAATGCGATGACGCAAACCAATCAAGCTCCTTTAGTCATTAAGCTAGGTGGTGCAGCTCTATCATGCACTCAAACCTTAAGCCAACTTTTTGGTGCCATTGCGGCTTACCAAAAATCGGCACAGCGACAAATCGCCATCGTTCATGGCGGTGGCTACCTAGTTGATGAGTTGATGGCAAAGCTTCAGCTTGAAACCGTTAAGAAAAACGGTTTACGCGTAACGCCTTACGATCAAATTCCTGTGATTGCAGGCGCGCTTGCAGGCACTGCGAATAAGTTACTTCAAGGTCAAGCGATTGCGGACGGTCTTAACGCTGTGGGCCTTAGCCTTGCGGATGGTGGTTTGTGTCTTGTTGAAGAACTTGACCCAGAACTCGGCGCGGTAGGCAAAGCATCACCGGGTGACTCAGCACTATTACAAGCGGTGCTAAACACAGGTGCACTGCCGATCATCAGTTCAATTGGTTTAACCAAAGATGGCCAGATGATGAATGTGAATGCTGATCAAGCAGCAGTCGCGGTTGCGGGCGCATTAGATGCGGAGTTAGTCCTGTTATCAGACGTGAGTGGTGTATTAGATGGAAAAGGCCATTTGATCAAAACCCTGTCAGAGCAGCAAGCTAACTCGTTGATCGATGGACATGTGATCACCGATGGCATGATCGTCAAAGTTAAAGCCGCTTTGGACGCCGCCAATGATCTTGGCCGTCCAATTGAAGTCGCGACCTGGCGTTACCCAGAAAAATTAGCACAGTTATTCGCTGGTGAAAGTATTGGTACTCAATTCTTGCCTCAATAAGCATCAGCAAAAGAATTCAATATTAGGAAGTCGTAGTTGGCACTGACCGCCGAGCGCAGCGCCAGTTAAGTTTGGAGAAAAAACATGAGCAAAGTGAACGTAAATAAAGTGGTAGTCGCATACTCAGGCGGTCTAGATACTTCAGTAATTATCCCGTGGCTAAAAGAGAACTACGATTGTGAAGTAGTGGCTTTCGTTGCCGATGTTGGTCAAGGTGCCGAAGAGCTAGAAGGCATTGAAGCGAAAGCAAAAGCCTCCGGTGCTTCTGAATGCTACATCGCTGACCTGAAAGAAGAAATGGTCGCAGACTACATTTACCCAACGCTAAAAACCGGCGCGTACTACGAAGGTAAGTACCTGCTAGGTACATCAATGGCGCGTCCAATCATTGCTAAAGCGCAGGTTGAAGTGGCACGTAAAGTGGGCGCGGATGCACTGTGTCATGGCTGTACAGGTAAAGGTAACGACCAAGTGCGTTTCGAAGGTGCATTCGCAGCACTAGCACCGGACTTACAAGTGATTGCACCTTGGCGTGAGTGGGACCTAGTGAGCCGTGAAGAGTGTTTGGATTACCTCGCCGAGCGTAACATTCCTTGCTCTGCGTCTCTTACTAAGATCTATTCACGTGATGCAAACGCATGGCACATTTCGACGGAAGGCGGCGTTTTAGAAGATACGTGGAACGCACCAAACGAAGACTGCTGGGTGTGGACTGTCGACCCAGAGCAAGCGCCAAATGAAGCGGAATACGTCACGCTGAAAGTAGAAAAAGGTGAAGTGGTCGAAGTTGATGGTGAAGCGATGACACCATACAACGCACTGGTTTACCTAAACGAGAAGGGCGCTAAGCACGGTGTTGGCCGTATCGATATCGTGGAAAACCGTCTTGTTGGAATGAAGTCTCGTGGTTGCTATGAAACACCGGGAGGCACCATCATGATGGAAGCGCTGCGCGCTGTAGAGCAGCTTGTGCTAGACAAATCATCATTCGAGTTCCGTGAGGAGCTAGGTCTAAAAGCGTCTCACCTTGTATACGATGGCCGTTGGTTTACGCCACTATGTAAATCGATCCTTGCTGCTTCAGAAGAGCTAGCGCAAGACGTTAACGGTGAAGTGGTTGTTAAGCTTTACAAAGGTCAAGCGACAGTCACGCAAAAACGTTCTGACAACAGCTTGTATTCAGAAGAGTTCGCGACTTTTGGTGAAGATGAAGTTTACGACCAAAGCCATGCAGGTGGGTTCATCCGTCTTTACTCGCTATCAAGCCGTATTCGTGCATTGAACAGCCAGAAGAAATAATCCCTTAACATCCATCTTGGATTGAATAAAGACCCGCCATTTATAGGCGGGTCTTTTGGTTTCTAAAAGCGGGTACCTAAATTTGTATTGAATATATATGTAAAAATATTGAATTTATACTTTATTTTTTATCGAAATTGCCGTAACGTTGACCCATAAGAAAAAGTGAGCAAATGACCATCAAATTGGTTACTACTCATTCGAGAACGTTAGAGTAAGCAATAGTCATCAGGAGAGACGCAATGGCATTATGGGGCGGAAGATTTACCCAAGCGGCAGACACCAGATTTAAAGAGTTCAATGATTCGTTGCGTTTTGACTACCGATTGGCTGAGCAAGACATCGTAGGTTCAATCGCATGGTCTAAAGCTCTGCTTTCTGTTGATGTGCTATCGGCAGAAGAACAGCAAAAACTGGAACTTGCTTTAAATGAGTTGAAGTTAGAAGTGATGGAAGACCCTCACCAAATTCTTCGCTCTGATGCAGAAGATATCCACTCTTGGGTTGAACAGCAGCTAATCAGTAAAGTGGGAGATTTAGGTAAAAAACTCCACACTGGGCGTTCTCGGAATGACCAAGTCGCCACAGACTTGAAACTTTGGTGTCGTCAGCAAGGTCAGCAATTATTGATTGCTTTAGATCGCCTACAAGCACAAATGGTCCATGTTGCTAAACAGCACCAAGGCACCGTATTGCCAGGCTATACTCATCTTCAGCGTGCTCAACCTGTAACCTTTGCTCACTGGTGCTTGGCTTATGTTGAAATGTTCGAGCGTGACTACTCTCGTCTGAATGATGCCTTACAGCGTCTCGACACTTGTCCACTTGGCTCGGGTGCGTTAGCGGGAACGGCTTATCCGATTGATCGCGAACAATTAGCACATAATCTCGGTTTCTACCGTGCTACGCGTAATTCACTCGATTCGGTTTCAGATCGTGATCATGTGATGGAACTGATGTCGGTGGCGTCGATTTCTATGCTTCACCTTTCTCGTCTTGCAGAAGATATGATCTTCTACAATTCAGGCGAGTCAAACTTCATTGAGTTAGCGGATACGGTGACATCTGGTTCGTCATTAATGCCACAGAAGAAAAACCCAGATGCACTTGAGTTGATCCGTGGTAAGACAGGGCGTGTCTATGGCGCATTATCGAGCATGATGATGACAGTTAAAGCTTTGCCATTGGCGTACAACAAAGACATGCAGGAAGATAAAGAAGGGTTGTTTGACGCTTTAGATACATGGAACGACTGCATGGAAATGGCAGCTCTGTGTTTTGACGGTATTAAAGTGAATGGCGAGCGCACACTAGAAGCGGCGAAACAAGGTTACGCAAACTCGACGGAGTTAGCTGATTACCTAGTGGCGAAAGGCATCCCATTCCGTGAAGCTCACCACATCGTCGGTGTCGCGGTCGTTGGTGCTATTGCTAAAGGTTGTGCGCTAGAAGAGCTGTCTATCGAAGAGTTAAAAGCCTTCTCAGAAGTCATTGAAGCGGATGTGTATGACATTCTGACTATCGATTCGTGTTTGGAAAAGCGTTGTGCTTTGGGGGGTGTTTCGCCTCACCAGGTCGCTTACGCGGTAGAACAAGCGGATAAGCGCCTGAGCCAGCGTGACAGCTCGGCGGTGAAAGTGCGTCCTGCACGTTTGACGGACATTGAAACGTTGGAAGGTATGGTTGCTTACTGGGCGAACCTTGGTGAGAATCTTCCGCGCTCTCGTAATGAGCTCGTGAGAGATATTGGCTCTTTTGCGGTGGCTGAGCATCATGGTGAAGTGACGGGTTGCGCTTCTCTATATGTGTATGACTCAGGGTTGGCTGAAATACGCTCTCTTGGTATCGAAGCGGGCTGGCAAGGCCAAGGGCAGGGCAGTGCGATTGTGAACTATTTGGTTGAGAAAGCGCGCCAGATGGCGATCAAGAAAGTCTTTGTTCTAACGCGAACGCCTGAGTTCTTTATGAAGCAAAGCTTTTTACCGACATCGAAGTCATTACTGCCGGAGAAAGTTCTGAAAGATTGCGATCAGTGCCCACGTCAACATGCATGTGATGAGGTAGCGCTTGAGATCAATTTAATGGAGCAAGTGATCCAAAAAACGCATGTGGCATGAACTGAAGTTGTGGAGTGATTTTATTAGCATTCAATGACATAGTCATTTTCCTGTTTACTTACATCAGTATTCGCTAAAAAAATCGAAAAAATTTGGAACCTTTGAGAGGAAGCCCGGTCTATTAAAGTACCACTGCTTTTTCTTAGAAGAATCTAAGAGAGCCCCAGAACTGACATTGGTTTTGGGGCTTTTTTCTATCTGTCACTTTTCTCTTTTTTATTCGCCTTTTTTTGTCCCTTTCGACGCTGCCAAGGCAAGATGACAAAACGCATCCATAAGTGTAGAAACAACAAAACGTTGAAAGCGAAGCCGGCAAAGATCAAAGCGATCGACTCGATGCTTTGTGGATCATCTTTGAGCGTAAACCACCACACAATCCAACACAGTACAGAAAGCACCGTCAATTGATCCAAGCATCGTTGGCAACGTCCAAGTTTTTTCCAAAACCAATGTTCCTCGCAGCGGCGACAAGTCATAGTGTTTTCCAAACCATTAGTGTTGCTTCAGATTATATATCTAACTAAATGGTGGAAAGCGTTTCTTACACGGGCTTAGATCGCCATGACACAACCAAAAATGGAAAGTTAGCTTTGTAAAAGCTTTGTGGCACGTAATTGATGTATGGTGCGCTGTCAGTCTTTAACAGGAAATATAATGATGTCGACAGAGTTGAAACTTGCGCTGAGTATCGCTGGTGGGTTCTTTATGATCGGTGTTGTCGCGATTTGTATGGTCAGCCGCTATGCAATGATGGCAGCGTAAGAGAGATTTCATTGCGCCGAAGTAGTAAAGCAAAGCCTCGTTGATGACGAGGCTTTGCTTTATATTTAGATAGAAGCCTGAAAGCGTTAGCAGCCAGGGCCGCAGTCAAGACAATGTTTCACCATTTCTGGCCCTAAGTGTAGTTTTGCATTCAAATCACGTAGAGCGGTGCGGACGCCTTCTTCAATCACTGGGTGATAGAAGGGCATATCTAACATCTCAGAAATCGTCATCCTATTTTGGTGCGCCCATGCTAAAAGGTGAGCAAGATGCTCTGCATTCGGGCCCATCATTTCTGCACCTAAAAAACGTCCAGTGCCTTGCTCTCCGTAGACATGCAGAATGCCTTTATTACGAAGCATGACGCGCGAACGTCCTTGATTTTCAAACGAGACTTCACCGGTTGCGAAACATCCACATGTGCCTAGACGTGTTTCTAGTTGTTTATATGTTTCGCCAACCATAGCAATTTGAGGGTCGGAGAACACGGCTGAAATTGGTGAGCGACGCAGACCCGCACGAATATCTGGGAAACGGCCTGCGTTGTCTCCAGCAATACGGCCTTGGTCAGCGGCTTCGTGCAGCAGTGGAATTTGGTTACTTGCATCACCTGCGATGAAGATGCTCTCTACCGAAGTTTGCAATGTATAGTGATCCGCCGTTGGTACGCCACGTTCATCGAGCGCCACATTGGTGTTCTCGATCGTCAGCTTATCTACGTTTGGACGACGACCCGTTGCAGCCAATACGTAATCGACAACGAAAGTTTCTAATTCGCCATCATGGTTGATGAATTGGATTTCGACCTTGTCTTCGCCGTCATTGTCTGACGAAGCAATGCGTTTCATGCTTTCGACTTTTACATCTGCATCAAGGTAGAACTCTTCCTTAAAGGCTTTATCTGCATACGCCATCACCTCTGGGTCTGTCAGTGGGCCCACTTGTCCTCCAATGCCAAAGAGCTTCACGTTTACTCCTAGGCGGTGTAAAGCCTGACCCAATTCAAGGCCGATGACTCCTGGGCCAAATACTGCCACGGACTCTGGTAAGTCATCCCAGTCAAATACATCATCGTTAATCACTAGGCGATCACCCAGTTCATTCCAAGCTGCCGGATATGCTGGACGAGATCCTGTCGCAATAACAATGCGCTGTGCGGTGACCTGAGTATGATCATCTATGATGAGAGTGTGGTCACCGGCAAACTTCGCGTAGCCCGATAGTTTGTCTTCAGCGGGAATATCATCGACACTTTCAAGCACAAAGCCAACAAAACGATCGCGTTCGCGCTTTACACGATCCATAACTTCTCGTCCGTTAATTAGTACTTCACCTTGCGGGTGTATCCCAAATCCAGGTGCTTTTTCGATTTGATGAACACTTTCTGCTGCCGCAATTAACAGCTTAGACGGCATGCATCCGACACGAGCACAGGTTGTTCCGTAGGGACCGCCCTCAATCATTACCACGCTGTTGGTATGAGCTTTTGCTGCTCGATAAGCACCAAGACCAGCCGTCCCGCCACCAATAATCGCTACGTCGACATTAACTTGTTTCATCGTGAACTCTCGCTTTTGTTTTAAGCCAAGCTAGCTACATTGAGCTTGGAGAGTGAATTGGATAGTTGAATCTGGATAAGTAGTCACCTTATTGGCAGATGACTACTTATCTAGACTAGTAGAAGAAGTGGTTTAGGGTTGGCCTCCGAGCCAAAAGGCACCGGAGACCGAGGGTGTAGGCTATGGACAGCTTAGCCTAGATACGCTTCTAGCTCTTCGCTACCGCCGATGTGCTTGCCACCGATAAAGACTTGTGGAACAGTCGTGCGACCAGATATAGCTCGTAGACTAACTGTTGTTGCGTCTTTACCCAGAATTACTTCTTCATATTGAAGACCGTGGTCAATCAGATTTTGTTTCGCTTTCATACAGAAAGGGCAGCCTGGTTTAGTGAACACCGTGATGGATTCTTGCGTTTTGTAGTCAGGCGCTATGTAGTTCAGCATCGTATCTGCGTCTGACACCTTGAATGGGTCGCCTGGTTCGTTTGGCTCAATGAACATTTTTTCCACTACGCCATCTTTTACTAGCATGCTGTAACGCCATGAACGTTTGCCAAAGCCGATGTCGTTTTTATCCACTAACATACCCATGCCATCGGTGAATTCACCATTACCATCCGGGATGAAGGTAATGTTTTCTGCTTCTTGGTCTTGTTTCCATGCATTCATCACGAACGTATCATTGACCGAGACACAAATAATCTCATCCACTCCGTGCTCTTTAAATACAGGGAACAATTCGTTGTAACGAGGTAGATGGCTTGATGAACAGGTTGGAGTAAATGCACCCGGTAAGCTAAATACGATAACGGTCTTACCTTTAAATAGCTCATCGGTCGTTACATTCACCCAAGAGTCACCTTGACGAACTGGAAAAGTAACTTGAGGGACTTGTTGACCTTCTTTAGATACAAACATAATGATTTCCTTTAACTATTTTAAACTATGCGTATAGAGCTTAGCGTTTTTCGTCGCTCTGTTTCGTTTTGTTGAGCCCATTATTGTAAAAATCCTTTGATAGCTCTAATCGTTTGGTGTTATGGTTTTGATAGGTATTAGCTATTGTTAAAGAAGCGAAGCGTGAATTATGAATATTCGAGATTTTGAGTACTTAGTTGCACTTGCGGAACATAAGCACTTTCGTAAAGCGGCAGAGGCATGTTTTGTTAGCCAGCCAACATTGAGTGGGCAAATTCGTAAACTAGAGGATGAACTCGGGACCACGCTTTTAGAGCGAAGCAGCCGACGTGTTTTGTTTACCGATTCAGGGTTACAGCTGGTGGAGCAGGCTAAACGCATCTTAAGTGAAGTGAAAACCTTCAGAGATATGGCAAGCGGTCAAAGCGGAGCTATGACTGGACCGATGCATATTGGTTTCATCCCGACGGTTGGGCCTTATCTACTACCCAAAATTCTGCCGCAGATAAAAGAAGCATTTCCTGAGTTGGAACTATTTCTGCACGAAGCTCAAACACATCAATTAGTGCGTCAATTGGAAGAAGGCAAACTAGATTGCTTAGTTTTAGCTTCGGTTGATGAAACTGCGCCATTTAAAGAGATCGAAGTGTATCAAGAGCCATTAAGTGTCGCAGTGCCATGTGACCACGAGTGGGCCTCTCTCGACCATGTTGATATGTTGGAGCTGAATGGTAAAACCGTTTTAGCGTTGGGAGACGGCCACTGTCTGCGAGATCAAGCGTTAGGTTTTTGTTTTGCCGCTGGTGCAAAAGACGATGAGCGTTTTAAAGCCACCAGCTTGGAGACGTTACGCAACATGGTTGCTGCCGGTGCGGGGATTACGTTATTGCCTCAGCTTTCTATCCCTAATGAGAAGCAAAAAGATGGCGTATGCTACGTACCAGCTGTTAACCCAACCCCCTCGCGTAATATCGTGCTCGTATACCGTCCGGGCTCACCATTACGAGCTAGGTTTGAAGCTTTAGCAGCGAAGATTAAAGAGGTGTTGGCTTCTTATCCATCATTGAATGCTGCAGCATAAAAAGCAGAAATAAAAAGGGAGAGCTTGATGCTCTAATGCCGATCAGTTAAGACTTTAATCGGCAGATCAGTTGAATGATCCTACCAACATGTAACAATCCGATAGA
>NZ_JAWPOP010000407.1:0-736 GCF_033344345.1 Vibrio sp. 1978 | reverse complement strand
ATGCAGGATCTGACGCGCCCAGATAAAGTGGTTCAAACCCGCGACTTGCAATACAAAGTCTTGCTCGTCAGCCCCCAGCATTTGCGCGATGCCTTTTTGCATGATCACTGGCACGTTGCACAAACCGACCGCTTTTACGTTGGTGTGCTTGAGAATCGCTTCGGTCACCATGCCCGATGGATTAGTAAAGTTCAGCAACCAAGCGTCAGGACATAATTCTTCCATCTCTTTACAGATTTCTAGCGCGATAGGAATGGTGCGACAGGCATTAGCAAAACCGCCTAAACCATTGGTCTCCTGACCGATCATGCCGTATTTAAGCGAGATGCGTTCATCGCGGATGCGACCTTCCAAACAACCCGCGCGAAATTGAGAACAGACAAAATCGGCGTCTTTTAATGCGGGTTTGCGATCCAGCGTGACGTGAACATCAATATGAGACAGGTTGTTTTTCGTCAACATTCGGCGCGTTAAGTCGCCAATGATGCTGACTTTTTCTTTGCCATCCTCAATATCGACCAACCACAGCTCGCCGATAGGCAGTTCATGATTGCGCTTGATGAGACCTTCGATAAGCTCAGGCGTGTAACTGGAGCCTGCGCCAATAATGGTAATTTTTAGATTCTTTTTCATCGTGCTGTTTCTCGTTATGGATAAGACAGTTTGATTAAAAAGCATCGTGATTCGCTATACAAACCAATTTAAACTTGCTATGCATTAGCCTTTCTAATTTATG
>NZ_JAWPOP010000406.1:0-736 GCF_033344345.1 Vibrio sp. 1978 | reverse complement strand
ATCCATCAGCCAACTCCCGTCTTTTTGCTGCTTCGCCCAGATTTGTTCTGGTGCCATTCCTAATTCGCCAGCGATGGACTTGAGCAAATCGTATAAGGTGACTAAGCCTTGCACGTCTCCATATTCATCAACAATAAATACCATCTCTACGCTGGTTTGCTGCATGTAGTTCAGCAGAGGCAAGCCTTTCATCGACTCCGGTACAAAGCGCGGATGTTTGAGCAATTTACCGAGTCTCGAAACAGACAGGTGGTCGTACTCATCAAGCAATACTTTTGAGGAGATGGTGCCGATGATGTTATCTAAACCGCCTTTGCACACTGGCCAAACTGAGTGTTGAGTTTGACGTAGGTGTTTGAGAATCGCATCCAGCGGCAAGTTGGTGTCCAAAAAATGGATGTCGCAGCGCGGCGTCATTAAAGACAGGGCTAAACGATCATTGAGGTGCAGTAGCTTGCGGATCATCAGTTGTTCTTGCGGTTCGATGGCTCCTGATTCCGAACCTTCATTGACGACGGCAAAGATGTCTTCTTCTGTGACGATTTCGCCTTGGTTTTCGTTTTGGCGCAGAAGTTTAAGTAACGCGTCTGTCGACACAGTAAGTAAGAACACAAAAGGTCTGGCGAGTTTGGCTAGCCAATGAATCGGATAGGCGACCACAATTGCGATGCTTTCCGCGTTGTTTTGGGCAAAACGTTTTGGTACGAGCTCGCCGATGATGATCGCGAAGTAAGTG
>NZ_JAWPOP010000405.1:0-737 GCF_033344345.1 Vibrio sp. 1978 | reverse complement strand
ACAAAACGCGTCAATTTCAAGCACGGCTTGTTCGGACTCTTTGACTAACCAAGCAGCCTGAGCTTCACCAAACAAACGTTTTAAGGTCGGAAACTTTGTCGACCAAGTCAGCATGCAACCACCATTCGCTCCAGACGCGCCACTGCCGCACAGACCCTTTTCTATCACAACAACATGCTTTTTCGGTGCTTGCTGTTTGATCATAATGGCGGTCCAAAGTCCGGTGTAACCACCGCCAATAATCGCGACATCAGCGTCGATATCTTCATTCAGTGGCTTAGCTGGTTGAGGCTGTTCAAGTTCAAGCGCTTGCTTAAACCAGTAAGATAGGTGTGCCATTGTTTTTCCTTCGTGTCATTCATGAACTTGTTTTCGAGAAGCTCACTGTACAAACGATGCGCAGTTTCAACGAGCAAGAAAAACTATCGCTGCGCGTAAGAAAAAATGACGCCACGCGGCAAAGTGACGGGAGATTTTAAAGAACCGAAAAGCACAAAAAAGGAGGAGCGTGGCTCCTCCAAAAAATGCAATGATATTAACTATTAGGGATAGATTAAGGGGAATAGCGTCAGTTAGTACCTACCAGGCTCGCGCATACGGTATTCGTATGTCACATTTACTACTGGCTGGAAAGTCACCTGACCATTACTTTCCATAAATTCATCGACCGTCACTTTTGAATCGGTAATCGAAAATGACTGACGATCCACAAACTCAGACTTACGAGTAAATTCGTC
>NZ_JAWPOP010000404.1:0-739 GCF_033344345.1 Vibrio sp. 1978 | reverse complement strand
AACACTATTTTGAATTGCGCAAAGTACCATTTTATAGCAAAGACGGTCGCCACTTGGGGTTGGTTGGTTTTGGGCGTGACATTACTGAGCGTAAGCGTCACGAAGAATCTCTAGAAAAAGCCAGCAGAGATAAAACGACGTTTATCTCCACAATTAGCCATGAACTTCGCACACCGTTAAACGGCATTGTTGGCTTGAGTCGAATGCTGCTTGATAGCCAGCTGACGGAAGAGCAGCGTAAGCACATGCAGACGATCAACGTGAGTGCGATTACGTTGGGGAATATCTTCAATGACATCATCGATATGGACAAATTCGACCGTCGCAAGCTTGAGCTGTTACCTGCGCCATTGAACTTTGAAGACTTTGTCGCCGAGATAGAGAGTATTTCGGCGCTCATGGCGGAACAAAAAGGACTGCGTTTCGACTTAGAACGTTTGAGTGACTTACCAAAAGCGATCGAGGTGGATGCGACCCGTTTACGCCAGGTGATTTGGAATCTAGTGAGCAACGCGATGAAGTTCACCAAAGAAGGTGGCGTTGTGATGACAGTCAGCGCTGATGTCGAAGAAGACTTCGCGACTATCATTATGGAAGTCGAAGACACTGGCATCGGTATTCCTGAAGCTGAACTGGATAAGATTTTTGCTATGTATTATCAAGTTAAGTCGGGCAAAGACAACTTGCATGCAGTAGGTACAGGCATTGGGTTAGCGGTTTCGAAACAGCTGATCAATAT
>NZ_JAWPOP010000403.1:0-740 GCF_033344345.1 Vibrio sp. 1978 | reverse complement strand
ATACCATGCGCCATACGAACAAACGCTTCTAAACGTTTTTCGATGTCCGGCATGATGATCAGCTCGTTGACGATTGGGTTTGGCGGCTCAGCGGCAATGATTGAAGGCTCTGTCAAGCCAAGGTAGCGTTGCTCAGTGTAACGTTGTTTAGCGTGACCGATTGCCGCTCCTTTCATCGGGCCTTCCATCGCACCTGGTCCACAACCCGTACAGATATTAAGTTCACGTAAGCCAAGCTCGTTACCCACTTCGCGCGTGTATTGGTATTCAACGCCATTGATTGAATGGCCGCCCCAACAGACGACGAGATTTGGTTCAATACCGGGAGTGAGCGCGCCTGCGTTACGCAAAATACCAAACACAAGGTTGGTAATATGCGTTGGGTTAGTGAGATTTAGGCGCTGGCTGTCAGCCAAGTGCATGTTCACATAAACGATGTCACGCAGTACAGAGAATAAGTGTTCTTGAATGCCTTTTATGATCTCTCCATCGACGAACGCATGCTCTGGTGGGTCGGTCAGCTCTAGCTTAATGCCACGCTCGCGGCGCACTACATTCACATCAAACGATTGGTGTTTATCGAGAAGCTCTTTGGAGTTATCTGTGTGGCTACCAGAGTTCAATACCGCTAACGTACAGTTACGATAAAGCTGGTAAAGATCACTCGAAGCGGTTTTCTTTAAGCGTTCAACTTCCAGTTGGGATAGCAAGTCCATGCTACCGGCGGGGCGTATATGGGT
>NZ_JAWPOP010000402.1:0-741 GCF_033344345.1 Vibrio sp. 1978 | reverse complement strand
TCCACATTAATTTCAATGAAGGTTTAGTTGGTCTCGTTAAACGCAGCGCAGAACCTCTTAACCTCGCAGAAGCCTCAAAACACCCTGAATTTAAATTCTTCCCGCAGCTTGGTGAACAGGTTTATCACTCTTTCCTCGCCACTCCAATCATCCATCGCAAACAAGTATTAGGTGTATTAGTCATTCAGCAAAAGACGCCACGATTGTTTAGTGAGATGGAAGAATCTTTCTTAGTGACCTTATCTGCACAGTTAGCCGTGATCATCGCTCACGCGCAAAGTTTAGGTCATTGGCAATTAGCCTCAAAACCGACGGTTCTTAAAGGCTTGCCTGCATCAACGGGTGTCGCCATCGGAGAGTTTTGGTTTGACAACACGCAGCCGAGTTTGTCGGACGTATTCCCGTCTTCCACGCTGGATAAAGAGCGAGAGCAAGAGCTGCTGCTGGTAGCGATTGAGCGTGCGCTGAATGACTTCCGCCGGATGCGGAAAAAGTTCGACAGCGAAATCAATAAAGATGCGTTAGCGATATTCGATTTGTTTACCCACTTGCTCAATGATCCAATGTTGCGCGGCGATCTTAAGAAACAGATTGAAAAAGGCGATCGAGCGGATTGGGCGCTGCGTCAGGTAGTCGAAACTTATTCAAACCGCTTTGCTCGTATGTCAGATGTCTATTTGCGTGAACGAGCACAAGATATCCGAGAGTTGGGGCAAAGGTTGCTGTATTTTCTGCACAACA
>NZ_JAWPOP010000401.1:0-742 GCF_033344345.1 Vibrio sp. 1978 | reverse complement strand
TGACGGTATCATCGTTGATTTACGTAACAACGGTGGTGGTGCTCTTACTGAAGCAACAGCACTTACTGGCCTCTTCATTAAAGAAGGCCCAGTCGTACAAGTGCGCGACAGCTATGGCCGCATCAAAGTTAATGCTGATACCGACGGACTGGTAAGTTACGATGGTCCTTTGACGGTATTAATCAACCGCTACAGTGCATCGGCATCTGAAATTTTCGCAGCTGCAATGCAAGACTACAACCGCGCCGTCATTCTTGGCGAAAACTCGTTTGGTAAAGGTACGGTTCAGCAGCACCGTTCATTGAATCATATCTACGATCTTTTCGATAAAGAGCTCGGTTATGTTCAATATACGATTCAAAAGTTCTACCGCATCGATGGCGGCAGTACTCAGAACCGTGGTGTAGCGCCAGACATTGCGTACCCAACACCAATTGATCCGAGTGAAACCGGTGAAAGTGTTGAAGACAATGCTCTGCCTTGGGATAGTATCGATAAGGCGACTTATCAGACATTTCCAGATAACGACAAGTTGATTGCAAACTTGACAGAACTTCACAATAAGCGAATCGCTGATGAGATGGAATTCCGTTTCATAAACGAAGACATTGAGAAGTATCGTAAAGAAAAAGACGACAACATGTTGTCGCTAAACGCGAAAGTCCGCAAAGACGAGTCAGATAAAGCAGAAGCATTACGTTTGAAACGTATTAATGAACGTCAAACGGCTTTGGGTAAGAAA
>NZ_JAWPOP010000400.1:0-742 GCF_033344345.1 Vibrio sp. 1978 | reverse complement strand
TCAACGATGATAATCAGCTAAATTGGAAAGGAATTATTTCCTCGGAGGACTTAATGGACTGGATTCAAAGTGTACATAGTTACATTCGAGTTATCGAAGAAGGCAGCTTCAATGCAGCCGCCCGGAAGCTCAACACGACAAGCTCTGCCATCAGCAAGCGTATCCAGTGGTTAGAGGACAAAATTGGCGTCCAGTTACTCAAGCGTACCACTCGTTCAATAAGTCAAACCGAAGCTGGTGCCCTATTCTACGAACGAGCCAAAGTGCAACTTGACTCTTGGCAGTCCGTGTTAGATGAAACTCGCTCAGTAAACCAGTCTCCGGCCGGTCTGTTAAAGATTGGCGCAACGTTGGCGGTAGGTTCTAAGTTTTTAGTCCACTACCTTGATGATTTTCTAGAAAAATACCCCGATATCACTCTGCAACTCACCACGACGCTACCCGGTCAACTGCCGGAACTGAGTTTGGATCTCTTCATCAGTCGTCATTTAGAACAGCTCAATTCATTAAGCTTTAAAGCAACCCCGCTGTTCGAACACAAAGCTCAGTTTTATGCAGCGCCGAGTTACTTAGAAAAATACGGCACGCCACAAAATGTTGAAGAGCTGACAAAACACAATATTTTGATTTGGGGAGAAAAACCGGCAAGAGAGATCAAGGCCAACCGTGGGAAAAGAGTGAGCTTGTCAGGCAACTTCGCAACGACCAATCCAGAAGCTCTGTTTCATGGTGCAAAACGCGG
>NZ_JAWPOP010000399.1:0-743 GCF_033344345.1 Vibrio sp. 1978 | reverse complement strand
AATATCAAGATAGCAGCCGATGTCACTTATCTCAGGATGCGATCAGCGCTCTGAGTCAGTACCACTGGCCGGGCAATATTCGTGAATTAGAGAACGTTATTCAACGTGCCTTGGTGATGCGCCATGGTGACTACATTACAGCGCATGATCTGATGTTACCGATTGAACTCATTGCCCCAGTGCCTTCCATGGAGCCAAAGTCCAGCTTTGGTCATGTGGAAGCGAAGAAGCAGGCTGAATACCAATTTATTTTGGACAAATTACGTCAGTTTGGTGGAAACCGAACCAAAACCGCAAACGCCTTGGGAGTATCAACTCGAGCGCTACGTTACAAGCTCGCAGCCATGCGAGAACACGGTATTGATTTACAGTCGGCTCTAGGCTCGGCTGCCTAATAGGAGAAAAATATAGATGGCAAGTCAACCTACTAATGCGGTCTCGGCAGAGCAACTCATGTTGTCCAAAATGCAGGCGATGCAGGCTCAAGTGCAGCCGCCTGAATTTATCGTGAGTGCCAACCCTTTAGATCAACAAGCACTGAATGCTCCACTGTCGTTTTCTCAAGCGATGACGAACGTGTTGGATACAGTCAATCAACATCAATCTGCGGCCAGTCAAAAAATGACGGCGGTAGAAACTGGGCAAAGTGACGACTTAGTTGGCGCAATGGTCGCAAGCCAGAAAGCCAGCTTATCGTTCAACGCTCTTATGCAGGTGCGCAACAAAGTGGTTGCCTCTTTTGA
>NZ_JAWPOP010000398.1:0-743 GCF_033344345.1 Vibrio sp. 1978 | reverse complement strand
AAACCCCGAGACGTAGTGATTTGGTACTTTGTTCTGTCATGTCAAACTGCTCCTATCAGTAAACTTTCACAGCGCTGAGTTCTTGCACGAAGGAACTGGCTTCGAGCTTCGCTCGTTGGGTCAGTCGCCGGATGATGTCTTCGGTTGGTGTGTAGTCCACCAAGTTGCTCTGGTGGATGACGTCTCGCGCCACGGAGTTCAAACTACCCAGGCCATCAATCAGCCCAATGTCTTTGGCCTGCTCCCCGTTCCAGAGCAATCCAGAAAACACCTCTGGGTCGTCTTTCAGTCGATCACCCCGCCCAGCCTTCACTCGTTCGATGAACTGCTGGTGGGTTTTCGATAGAACGCCCTCCCAGAATTTCTTCATGTCAGAGGTAAGAGGGGAGAATGGGTCGAGAAGCGCTTTGTGCTCTCCGGAAGTGATAGCCCGGCGCTCGATGCCGAGCTTGTCCATCAAGCCGGTGAATCCAAACCCCGAGCTGATGACGCCGATAGAACCGACAAGGCTGGCGCGGTCAGCATAGATTTCATCCGCAGCAGAGGCGATGTAGTAACCGCCAGAGGCACCGATGTCATCAATGATGGCGTAGACCTTTTTCTCCGGATGAAGGGCTCGCTGCGCCTTCACTTCGTCATAAATCCGTCCTGCTTGAACCGGGCTACCGCCAGGGCTGTTTATGCGAAGCACGATAGCTTGTGAGGTCGGGTTGTCGAATGCAGCTTGGATGGACGGGATAAGG